>CALCYB010000137.1 GCA_937906485.1 uncultured Rikenellaceae bacterium | reverse complement strand
CTGACTTATAGTTGGCCTCGCTCTCGCCGCTGCCGTTGGCATAGCCGCTTTCTGCATCTATAACGCCGGGGATTGACTGCATCAGGTGCTCCAAGCCCCAAAAACAGCCTCCTGCCAAATAGATGACTTTCTTCACGCCATCCACCTCCTTTTTTTATCATAGTATACCCGTCCTGTGTGGGAAAAGAAGTGACTATTGCAACAAAAAAGCCCCCGAATGGTTGCCATTCGGGGGCTTTTCCTATTCAGTTCAGTTCAATCAGCACAGGGCAGTGGTCGCTGCCGAAAATCTCGCCGTGGATTTCCGCCGCAGCGATGCGGGGGAGCAAACGCTCCGACACAAGGAAATAGTCAATGCGCCAGCCGGCGTTGTTGGCCCGGGCGTTGAAGCGGTAGCTCCACCAGGAGTATTCCACCTTGTCGGGGTGGAGGCGGCGGAAGGTGTCGGCAAAGCCGCTGTCCAGCAGCGTTTTCAGCGCCGTCCGCTCCTCGATGGTGAAGCCTGCGTTTCGCTCGTTGGCCTTGGGGTTCTTAATGTCCATCTCCGTGGCCGCCACGTTGAGGTCACCGCAGTACACCACGGGCTTGACTTTGTCCAGCTCCGTCAGATACTCCCGGATGTCGTTCTCCCACACCATGCGGTAGTCCAGACGGGCCAGTTCTTCCTGGGCATTGGGCACATAGACCGTTACAAAATAAAAGTCCTCCATTTCCAGGGTAATGACCCGGCCTTCCTGGTCGTGTTCTTCCATCCCGATACCATAAGTCACAGCGAGAGGCTGATGACGGGTATATACGGCTGTTCCGGAATACCCTTTACGGACAGCATAATTCCAGTACGAATAATAGCCGTCAAACTCCAGGTCCAGTTGTCCTGCCTGCATCTTGGTTTCCTGAAGGGCAAAAAAATCCGCATCCAACTCTTTGAAAATTTCAGCAAACCCTTTTCCCACACAGGCCCGCAAGCCGTTGACATTCCATGAAATCAGTTTCATATCCTAGAACATATAATCCCATGCCGGGAGTTGAATCGGTTGTTGTTCTGCTGCTTTGCGTGAGGCTTCATCCAGGAAACGTTTGTTGATCACCAGACGGAACATGTATTCATCAAACCATTCATCCGTAAAGGTCAGGTAACCGTTGTGTCCGGCGGAAGCGCCCCAACTGTTCTCAAATTCCCATTTGATCGGTTTGTCGTTTTCATCCGTATCCACGGCAATCAAGGTCATCGCATGCGATGAGCCGCTTTCCCGGGTCAGGATCCGGGCCTTTTTGTCCATGGACAGATCAATGCCGAACAGCGATTCATAGTCGTACATCGCCGGATCGGAAATTCCGGCTTTGGAATTGTAATAGGCACTGACATCACAAGAAGCATACATGGCTTCATTGGCTTTGATGGAAGCCAATGCCGCTGCTTTGATGACCTCATTGGGCAGGTTCAGGTACACCCAGTTGATTCCCTCCACCGTATTGCGGTAGTTGGCAATGTCATAGACCTTATAATATTCACGGGTCGGGTCATTCATGATCATGATGTAGGCATCCGGATGATAGTCTTCCGGCACCAGGCTCTTGTAGAAGTCTTTCGGAGTAGAGGTCAAGGATTTGACTTCTCCATCCGCGGTCTTGTAGCGCCAGGTGAAGGTTGTCGGAGGTTCTCCCAGACACAACGCCAATACCCGGTACACATCTTCCAGGATTTCCAGTTTGGCAGCTTTCACCGCTTTGGGTTTGGCTCCTGAGGCAATCATCTCACGCAGGGCATAACCGCCGGCACGCAGACGCTCGTTGATTACACCAGTCATTTGGCCGGTGTTGTTGGAATGTGCCGTTTCGGGCATCACTTCTTGCGGAACCACGCCATATTTTTCGGCCACGTTGTAGAACAAGTTCCACACACCACCATCATTGACGGGGGCTTTGAAATAAAACTCCACATCACGGTCCGTCATCGAGCGGTCCGCAGTAGCGATCACATTCTCCAGGAAAAGGTTACTTTTTTCAAAAATATCCCAGAAATAATTGTAGTTGTGCGAAAAGTCAAAACTGTTTACATTGAACTGTTTCATGACCGAAGGGCGCAAGACATTCATGGAGGTGAACATCCAGCAGCGGCCGGACTGCTGCTGGTCGGTAATACCCTTTACATCAACGCGGTATTTGAAATAATGGTCAATTTTTCCATCCAGGTCATGGTTCAACGCAAGGGTGCGCAGATTGGCATTGCCCATCAGGATATTCTGTAACGCTTTGGTGGAGGCATCCGGTTGGAAAGACGCCTGGATCTGGGAGAGATCCTGGGTAGTGATTTCCTGTGCAGAGCAGAAAGAACCTGCTGCACAAGCACATACCATTAGAGATAAAATACTTTTCTTCATATCGTTCTTGATTTTAATGTCCAAAGATAGCAATAAAATCATTTTTATCACAGAAAACACATTTTGGCACTCTATTTGAAGAAAAAAATCACAGAATATCTAATAATTTTTGTGCATTTTTTTAAGTTTTTATTTGCATCTGAAAAAATTGTTATATATTTGCAACGCAAAAGTTAAGGTTTATAAAAGGTTTTTAATGGTATTATTGTTATGAAAAAGGTTTTAACAGCACTTTGTCTCGGCTTTCTCTGCTTGGGTTCTACCCTGAGCGCAGATGACCGGGAACGTGCGATCCAATTTGAGAAATTGCCCAAAGCAGCCATTGCTTTTGTGGAACAACACTTCTCAAAGGATCAGGTTCTGTTTGCTACTGAAGAGACTGAATTCCTCGGTAAGGAATACAACGTCATGTTGGAAAACAACATTTCGTTGCAGTTTGATAAAGAAGGCAAATGGACCAAGGTAGAATGCCGGATGAACCCGATACCCCAAGACTTGATTCCGAAGGAAATTCAAACGTTCATTGAACAAAAATTCCCGCAGATGAGTGTTCGTGAGATTCAACGCGACAAACGTGGCTGGGAAGTGGAACTGATGAATGGAATCGGACTTGAGTTTGACCAGCGGTTCAACCTGGTGGACTACGATGATTAATTTCAAAACAAGACTCCAGAAGTGCTGCCTGAAAAGGTGGCACTTTTTTTTCTTTCTCAAAAATCACGTACATTTGTCTCCAATTCTTAATTGATTGCAACTATGCGTAGATTTTTGATCCTTATCTGTCTGGGATGGATCGCAGCGACCCTCCCGGGCTTATCCCAATCCAGCCGAGCCCTGGCCCACGAAGTCATGCACAGCGAAATTCTGGACCGGGACATTGCCTATACCGTCTATCTGCCGGCAGATTACGAAACTTCCGACCGCCAGTACCGCATCCTGTATCTGCTGCATGGCTACGGCGGTGACGAAGCCAACTGGCTCTACTATGGGGAAATGGACAAGACCGCGGACGAATTGAGCGCAACCGGACAGATTCAACCCCTGATCATTGTTTCCCCCAACGCAGACAACGGCTGGTACATCAACCTCGCGGATGGTTCCGATGACTACGAAGACATGTTCATCAAAGAATTCATCCCCCACATCGAGAAGAACTACAAAGTATTCGGCACCAAAATCACCCGAGCCATCGGTGGCCTGTCCATGGGCGGCTACGGCTCCTTGCTCTACTCCATCAAATACCCCGACCTGTTCGGTGTCTGCATCGCCCTCAGCGCAGCTGTGATGACCGACCAGGAAATGCTAGACCGTTTCAACGGGAAAGGCGGCACTAGTTACGGCATGATGGAACTCTACGGATGCACCAAGAAACAACTGTCCGAGCATTGGTACGCCAACTCGATATTGAAACTGGTGCAAGACATGCCGGAAGACCAGCGAAAAGCGGTCAATTTCTACATAGACTGTGGTGATGATGACTTCCTGTACCGAGGCAACTCCACCCTGCACATGCTGATGCGCGACAAGGGCATCACCCACCAGTACCGTGTCCGCAATGGAGACCATAGTTGGGACTACTGGCGTTCAGGACTTCGCGACGGTCTGATCTACATGTATCAGGTCCAACGCTTTTAATCCCAGCAGGATCTTGTCACATTTCCCTACCCTGCCGCATTAACTGGGCATGACTAAAGAAGACCAACTAACACAGATCCGATCCTTGATGCAGGAGAGCAGAAACCTGCTCGGCAATCCGGACTTGGACCCGAAAGAGCGGCAAGCCCTCGAAAACACCCTGGCAGGACTACACAGCACCGAACACCTCATTCTCCTGCAACAGACATTTGCAGATATCGATTTCAAGCCCATGGCCAAAGAACTCCAGCAATTGTCCAAAAGCTTGCGGGAGATTGCCAGAAGACTCAATCAAAAAGCAAAGGCGTACGATCAGCTCGAACAGCTGATTCGTAACGCCTCTCTTTTTATCAGCCAGGTAGCAAAGTGGATCTGACTCCTATCGGATCACCAGCTGCCCATCCTGCACATCCACCAGCACCGGTTCCTCCTTGGAAATTCTGTTTTCAAGAATGCCTTTGGCCAACTCGTTGACCAGTTCCCGCTGCAAGATCCGTTTGAGGGGACGGGCCCCGTATGCCGGATCGTACCCTTTCTCACACAAGTAATCCATAAAAGCTGGAGCGAACTCAATCTGCATGCCTTGCTCGGCCAGTTTTCTACGGACATCCTCCAGTTGGATCTGCAGAATTCCACGGATGTGCTCCCGACTCAACGGCTCGAACATGATGATTTCATCAATCCGGTTGATGAATTCGGGACGCACCATTTGTTTGAGGATACGGATCACTTCCTGCCGGCATTCCTCCAGCAGGGTTTCACGAGAACCCTCCTCCAGTTTCTCCATGTACCGTTGGATGACCTCTGCCCCCACGTTGGAAGTCATGATCAACAAGGTATTCTTGAAGTCCACCGTTCTTCCTTTGTTATCCGTCAGACGACCGTCATCCAACACCTGCAACAAAATATTGAAGACATCCGGATGCGCCTTTTCGATTTCATCCAACAGGATGACTGAATAGGGTTTGCGCCGTACCGCCTCGGTCAGCTGACCGCCCTCCTCATAGCCCACATAACCGGGAGGCGCACCCACCAGGCGGCTGACAGAATGCCGTTCCTGATACTCACTCATATCGATACGGGTCATCATGTTTTCATCACTGAACAAAACCTCCGCCAAAGCCTTCGCCAGTTCGGTCTTACCGACCCCCGTCGTTCCCAAAAACAGAAACGATCCGATGGGCCGTTTTTCATTCTGCAGCCCGGCCCGGTTGCGGCGCACTGCATCCGCCACGGCACGAATCGCCTCATCTTGTCCCACCACTCGTTTGTGCAGGGTTTCTTCCAGGTGCAGAAGTTTGTTTTTTTCACTCTCAAGCATCCGACGCACAGGTATGCCCGTCCATCGGGAAACCACTTCGGCAATGTCTTCCGGCTCAACAGACTCGTTGATCAGCGGATTGGGGTTCTCTGCCTGTTGGCGTTGCATTTCTTCCATTTCGGTCTGGGCCTCCACCATTTTACCATAGCGCAATTCGGCCACCCGGCCATAATCACCGTTACGTTCGGCTTCTTCTGCCTGAAAACGGAAACGTTCGATCATCTCCCTTTTTTGCTGGATCCGATGCAGCAGTTCTTTTTCTGCCTCCCACCTCTTGCCTATCTCCTTGCGCTGCTCCAACAAGTCTTTCAGCTGTTGGCTCAGTTCTTCCAGCTTAGGTGATTTTCCTTCCCGTTTGAGGGCAGCTTTCTCAATCTCCAACTGACGGATCTTCCGGTCCAGCTCATCGATGCTTTCGGGCACGGAATTCATTTCCAGGCGAAGTTTTGAGGCCGCCTCGTCAATCAAGTCAATGGCCTTATCCGGCAGAAAACGGTTGGTAATGTAGCGGTGAGAAAGTTCCACAGCAGCAATGATGGCATCATCATCGATGCGGACCTGATGGTGATTCTCGTACCGTTCCTGCAATCCCCTCAAGATGGAAATGGACGCAGCCGGAGAAGGTTCCTCGACCAGCACCATCTGGAATCTCCGCTCCAGTGCCTTGTCTTCTTCAAAATATTTGCGGTATTCATCCAAAGTGGTCGAACCGATGGCCCTCAACTCACCTCGGGCCAGAGCCGGTTTGAGGATATTGGCGGCATCCATGGCTCCGGAACTGCGCCCGGCACCTACCAACGTATGGATCTCATCAATAAACAAGATGATCTCCCCTTCACTTTCAACCACCGCTTTGATGACCCCTTTGAGGCGTTCTTCAAATTCTCCCTGGTATTTTGCACCGGCAACCAGGGCTCCCATATCCAACGAATAGATTTGTTTCGTCTTAAGATTTTCAGGCACATCCGCATTTACAATCCGTTGCGCAATGCCTTCTGAAATCGCAGTTTTACCTACCCCGGGTTCCCCTACGAGAATCGGGTTGTTTTTGGTCCGACGGCTAAGAATCTGCAATACCCGCCGAATCTCGTCATCACGTCCGATCACCGGATCCAATCTGCCCGCTTTCGCCCGCTCATTCAAGTTAATCGCGAACTTGTCTAACAGTTGCTTGTTTTCTGAACTCATCGTATTTCAATTATTAAATTAAAGTGTTCCAATTCTATCTGAACCTATTGCAATTGACTTGCCAAACCCGTTCCGCTGACAAGTTGGCACAAAAAAACGGTGATTCGGATACCCGAACCACCGCTCTTCTTCTCCCGGATTCCCCGAGTCCTGCTGGTCTAGAAATAATAACGCAAACCTGCCGTCATGTAAAGCCCGGTCAAATCCACACCGGAAGCCTCATAAAGCGCCCCACCCATCAGGTATTGGCTATAACCGACGTTGCAGGTCAGCCATACCGGGAACCAGATGTTCATGTTCATTTTCAAACCGGCAGCCAGGTACCAGGCTTTGTTGGTCTTCTCTTCATTATCAGAACTATCATACAGCATATCGTAATTGGCACCTACATAGGGATACAATTGAAAGTTGTTGACACGGACGCCATAGCCGACACGGGCTCCGGCATTCACACTCTCTTCCAGGATGTTGATGTCAATCCCGTAAAAGATCTGACCGTAACGTCCGCCATACATATCCCCCTCAACCCCGAAACGGGCGCCCAAGACACCTCCGTTTCCAGCATAACGGGCACCGGCCAATTCAAAGGCCAGACGTCTGAACTTCTTTTCAGTAATGGACTGACCAGGCTCAACACGCCCCCCTGCAATCCGGTAGAAGCGGGTCAACTCACTTTCTCCGGAGGCCACATGACGGTTATCCGCAATTTCATTGGACACGGCAATGACGCCGACCCGTTTCTGACGGATCTGATTGTTGGCATCCGCTACGTTTTCGTACACATAGAAGACCATATCCCGGTACAGTCCTTCCTTGCTGCCCAATTTTGCGCGGACAGGATGGGTCTCATAAACACCGACCTTCAATTGGAAACGCGCATGCTGTTCCTCAAAGTTCCAGAAGATGGTATTGGTACCTTCCTTAAGCATTTCATAGAACTTCTTTTCTTTCTGGCGGTCCACATCGATGGTCTTGTAGGCACGTTGTGAGGATTCGATATCCGTATCCACCTTCAACGAACAGACCGAGGTCAGAATCAGTTTGAACGGTACCTGGATCTTTTCAAAAGCCGCATTTTTCTGTGCAATGGTTTCTTCATTGTCATCATCCTGGATCCAGCAGTCATATACCTGGTCAAGCAGCTCCAGGCTCCAGTCGATCTGGTACAGATAACCGATCGCATTACCCATCCAGTAATATTCTCCGTCTTCATCCCCTTCTTCGGTGCTGTACTGGTAACGGATATTCTGGTAATCCATCACCGTGATGTAACTGTGGGCAATCAGGTTTTCGCCGAAGTCCTTGAGCTGGTCCAGACCGCGTTTGGTCGCTACACTCTGGATATATTCTTCATCGGTTGCATTGTACAACCCACGTTCTTCCATCAGGGAAATATCCATTCGTCCGTCCGGCTGACGGTTGAACATCTTGGCCACAACATCAAGCCCGACATTGGTCCGGTTCAGGTAGGCGAGGATGCTGTTGGCATAATTATAGGAAGTGTATTCTCTTGTACCGGACCGGAAATGGTCACGGTCCTCATTGATTTGAATGGATTGCAAGGTCAACTGGTTCAAATCATACCGGCCCGAAGGACGATAATTGGCAAAATAGTAATCGATCTCGTCATCATATCTGTCCTGGTAATCCGTGTGCAGGATGGTCATCCCGGAACGCTCATACTTATGGGTCTGGGCAAGGGTCGCAACTTGGGTGCAGCAAGCCAGAACAAACGTAAGCAACAATAATTTCTTCATGGTCTTAAAGGTTATAATGGTCTTACGCAAATGTAAGTCTTTCTCTCCTTTATCACAAATAATTCTACCCGCAACGACTTTATTTTGTGTTTCACTTCTGAATCGCTATATTTGTTGCTTAAAATCGAATTATTTTACTTATTGTTAAATTATTATTTTTTATGAATTTCAAATCCTTACTGATTGCCTCCTTGGCATTGATGGTAATTGCTCCGACCGCTTTTGCCAAGAAGAAAAACAAAAAAGAAGAACAACCCGAAGGTTACAAATTCGAAATCATTTATGAAAACCCGATTACCCCGGTAAAAGACCAGAACCGTTCCGGTACCTGCTGGGCTTTCTCCGGCATTTCTTTCTTTGAATCAGAAATCCTCAAAGCCGGTTACCAAGGTGACTTGGATTTGGCGGAAATGTTCATCGTCAACAAAGCCTACGGCGACAAAGGTGAAAAATTTGTACGTCTGCATGGTGCTTTGAACTTCGGTCCCGGTTCGTCTTTCGGTGACGTGCTGACCGTGCTGAAAACTTACGGTATCGTTCCCGAATCGGTAATGCCCGGCCTCAACTACGGTTTTGACAAACACGTACACGGTGAAATGGACAACATCTTGTCCGCTTATGTGAACGCAGTCATCAAAAACGGCAACGGCAAACTGACTCCGGCCTGGAGAAAAGGTTACCAAGGCGTTCTGGATGCCTACCTGGGCCAAGTTCCTGAAACTTTCGTTGTAGAAGGTGTTGAATACACCCCGAAAACCTACATGGAATCCTTGGGCATTGATTTGAACAACTACGTTGACCTGACTTCTTTCACTCACCATCCCTTCTATGAAAAGATGGTCATCGAAGTTCCGGACAACTGGCGCTGGGAAGAAGCCTACAACGTTCCGATCGACGACCTGATCGCCATCATCGACAACGCATTGGCCAACGGTTACACCTTGGCTTGGGCTTCTGACGTGAGCGAAATCGGTTTCAACCGCAAAGGTCTGGGTATCGTGCCCGATGAAGAAGCTACCATGAACAGCGGCAGCGACCAGGCACGTTGGGTAGGTCTGAGCCCTCAACAACGCAAAGACAAATTCTTCGAATCTCCGATCATTGAACGTGAAATCACCCAAGAAATGCGTCAAGAAGGATACGACAACTACCAAACCACCGATGACCACGGTATGCAGATCTTCGGTATGGCAAAAGACCAAAACGGCACCAAATACTACATGGTAAAGAACTCTTGGGGCCTGACCGGTGACTACGAAGGTATCTGGTACGTTTCCGAAGCTTTTGTCCGCTACAAAACCATGGACATTCTGATCAACAAGAATGCCATCCCCGGCGAAATCCGCGCCAAACTGAATTTGTAATTCAAAATAAGCCAGTAGTATGAAATTCAATCATTTTCTGGCTGTCGTAACAGGTCTTCTCTTGACAGGGTCACTCCTGCAAGGGCAGACCTATTCGTTTACGACGGTCATTCAGAATCCGGCCACTCCGGTTAGGGATCAGGCAAACAGCGGCACCTGCTGGTGCTTCTCCACCATTTCCTTCCTGGAATCCGAATTGCTCCGGACCGGAAAAGGCGAAATGGACCTGTCTGAAATGTTTGTGGTCCGCGAAAACTACAACAACCGCATAGAAGACAACTACCTGCGTGCCGGCAAAGGCAACTTGGGACAAGGTAGCATCTTCCACATGGCCTTGAAAGCCATCGCAGAAAAGGGGATCGTTCCCGAAGGAGCATACAGTGGGCTGACCTACGGCAAGGAAGCCCATGACCACGAAGCCTTGAATGCCTACCTGAACGCCATCGCCGGCGCTGCAGTACAGATGAAAGACCGCAGTCAGGAAGGCCGCGACCTACAAGCTGCCGTTATGGACATCTTCTTGGGCGAACTCCCGACCGAATTCACTTACGAAGGGAAACAACATACTCCGCAATCCTTCTGGGAATCGCTGGAGCTGAACCTGGATGACTACATTGAACTTACCAGTTTCTCCCACCATCCCTATTATGAACCCATCTCTCTGGAAATTCCGGACAACTGGGACCACGAAACCCTCTACAACGTTCCCCTGGATGACCTGGTGGCCATTGTAGACCACGCCCTGGAAAACGGCTATACCGTAGGATGGGACGGTGACGTGAGTGAAGCGGGTTACCACGCATTTTTCCAAAAGGGATATACCCTCAACCCGAAGGACAAATCCTTGAAGATCCAAGAACTGGCTCAGATGGAAGGCCGCATCGAAGAAGAAGTCGTAACGCAGGAAAGCCGTCAGGCATCGTTTGAAAACTTCACCACCACGGATGACCACCTGGAACACATCACCGGCATCGCTACGGACCAGTACGGCACCCGTTACTACATCACCAAAAACTCCTGGAACACCGATTGCAACGAGACGGGGGGCTACCACAACATTTCAGAAAGCTATTTCCGCGGCAAGACCGTCAGCATTCTGGTCCACAAAGCTGCCCTGCCCAAAGCCATCCGCAAGAAATTGAACCTGTAATCCATGTTGAAGCACCTTCCCAACACCCTGACCTGCCTCAACCTGCTCTGCGGGGTAATCTCCATTCTCTATGCCACTCAAGGCCGCTACGACCTGTGCTTGCTGCTGATGGTCATTTCGGCTGTGTTTGACTTTCTGGATGGATTCGCAGCAAGGTTGTTGAAGGCCTACTCAGCCATCGGAAAAGAACTGGACTCATTGGCCGATCTGGTATCCTTCGGGGTGGTTCCCGCCATCCTGTTACAGGAGCGGTTCGCTCAGACGGTGTTGCTAGCTCAATTACCGGAATACCTGAGATGGTTTCCCTTGATTCTGGCTGCTTTTTCCGCCCTGCGGCTGGCCAAATTCAACCTGGATGACCGTCAGACCGACAATTTCATCGGACTGCCGACGCCTGCAGCTGCCCTGATGATTGCAACCGGCTTGTATGCATCAGCATCCTCCGGCACAAACGGGCTGTGGAATATCTGGCTGAACGAGCCTTATACCATCCCCTTGGTCACCTTGCTGGTGGCCTACCTGCTGGTAAGCGGGCAACCGATGTTTTCCATGAAGATCAAATCCCTGAAGTGGAAAGACAATCAGCTCCGCTACACGTACCTGATCCTGGTAGCGCTGAGTCTCCCGGCATGGGCTTTGATTGGTCTGAAATTTGCATCCTGGCCTTTCTTTGTATTTACCAGTTACCTGGTCCTTAACCTGATCAAGAATATTTATACTGTTATAGTTCAAAACCAATTAAAATCATGATGATGCGAATGAAACTTGCAAAAATCATTGTTGCTGCGGTTGCGGTAGCCACCGTGATCCCCGCCTGCTCCCCCAAGAAGGAAGTTGATCCTGAAACCTTCAAACAAAGTTACAACCAAGTGGTCATGAACTTGGCCCGTCGTAACTACAACCGTGCCCTTGAACTGGCAGACTCTTGCTTGAACCTGATTTCCAAGGACACCTCTCAATATTACATCGGTCTCCAGAATGCAGTCGGCATGGCTTGCATGGAACTTCGTGACTCCATCCGCTCCAAGAATGCCTTCGAAGCATCCTTGAAGATGGTAGAAAAAAGAATGCGCCTGACAGACACCATCAACTACCGTGATGTCTTCATGAAAGCCAACACCATGGCCTATCTGGGCAAAAAGGCAGAAGCGCTCCAATACATTGAACAATACACCTTCCCGGAATACGAACTGCGCCGTTTCTTTGGCCGTCAACCTGCCGATTTCATCAAAAGCTTCAATCACGGTCCCAGAACTCCGGACCCCCGTACCAGTCCCCAACTGAAAGAAAAAGCGTCGAACTCAGTGAGCGTACGCCAACAGGAGATTCAGGTATCCCCGAACATGAAGAAGGCCAATACAACCCCCAAAACACCGGCTGAAAAGACAAAATTGTCTGAAAAGGAACAAGTAAGCAAAAAAATTGTCCCTCAACAACCGGCAACCAAGAAATAACGCATGATGCAACCCTATAACACAAGGAGCCTGGCCGCAATGACCAGGCT
This sequence comes from uncultured Rikenellaceae bacterium, assembly GCA_937906485.1. Lineage (GTDB taxonomy): Bacteria > Bacteroidota > Bacteroidia > Bacteroidales > UBA932 > JAGCJX01. The sequence continues at coordinate 6,121 of CALCYB010000137.1, read as the reverse complement.
CCTTATCATTTATAATTGAAGGGTTCCGATTACTTGGCTTCATTCATCGCAACATCGCGGCCTGCGCGAAGAGCCCCCAGGTTGGCATCCACAACTTCCTGGCCCTTGCGTCCGAAAATACGTGCAATACCGGCTTCCAGTTTCTCAATTTCCATACCCAGGTACGGAGAAGCAGCTCCCAGAAGCACCATATTGGCAGCACGGGGATTTCCACAATCCTTGGCAATCTGATCCACGTTCAGCAGCACCAGGTTCTTGTTCTTGCGCAATTCCGCCATCACCGCTTCAATTTCGGGATAGTTGGGAATGTTGATGAAGGGCTCTGAGTTGGTCACGATCCATCCGTCTTCTGCCAAGTACGGCAGATAACGCAAGGCTTCCATCGGTTCCAGCGAAATAATCAGATCTGCTCCGCGCAAAGGAATCAGATCAGAAGCGATGGGATCAGAGGAAAGACGCAGGTTTGACTGCACATCGCCACCCCGTTGGCTCATACCGTGAACTTCTGCTTGCTTCAAATACAAGTTTTGGTTCAATGCCGCATCACCAATAATCGTTGCAATGGAAAGGATACCTTGTCCACCAACACCGGCCAAAATAATATCTTTTTTCATATTCAGTCCTTTTTATTTTTTGTTAGATTCTGCCTTTCTTTGTTTTGCTTTTCGTGCAAAAGTCTGGATACATTCTCTGCGCGGGATAATCACGGACACGCCTTTGTAATTCAATTCCTCACGGATGATTGCAGTAATCTCGGGCATGTTCTTGGCCAAAGGCACCACAACGCGGATGTGTTCCGGTTCAACACCGATGGCTTCGCAGATGCGTTCCAGCTTACCGGTACCGGCAGAGTCTTGTCCTCCGGTCATACCCGTTGTCAAGTTGTCGGAAATCACCACGGTAATGGGAGCATTGGAATTGACAGCGTCCAACAGACCGGTCATTCCGGAGTGGGTAAAGGTCGAGTCCCCGATCACAGAAACAGCAGGGAACAGACCGGCATCGGCTGCACCTTTGGCCATGGTGATGGAAGCCCCCATGTCCACCGTCGAGTGAATGGCTTGGAAAGGAGGCAGAGCACCCAAAGTATAACATCCGATATCACTGAATACACGGTGGTTCGGATATTCCGCCAAAACTTGGTTCAGGGCAGTATAGACATCCCGGTGTCCACAACCCTGACACAGGGCAGGAGGTCTTGCAGTTACCAGTTCCGGCAAAGCTTCTGAAGGCATTTCTCCCAGGCCCAAAGCCGGTTTGATGTTGTCTGCCGTCAGTTCGCCTGTACGCGGCACATCTCCGGAGAGGCGTCCCAGGATGCGTTTTCCATTATCCAGAATGCCTCTGAGGTATTCTTCCAACAAAGGTTGGCCTTCTTCCAGCACCAGGATGCTTTCGCATTGTTCACTCAGCTGACGGATCAGGCCTTTCGGGAAAGGATATTGGGTGATCTTCAACACCGGATAACGGCAGCCCTGGGGCATATTTTCCATCAGGTAGTTGTAAGCGATCCCACAGGTGATGATCCCCATCGAGTGGTCCGGCCCGTCGATCAAGGCATTGAACGGACTGGCATCAGCCATCTCTTCAAGATTTGCATAATTGGCCAGTACCTCAACATAACGTCTTCTGGAAATGGCAGGAAGCAGGATCCAGGATCTGGGGTGTTCCGGGAAACGGATTTCCTGGTGTTCTTCAATCTGATCATCCACTTCCACGACAGCACGGGAATGGGCCATACGGGTCGTCACGCGCATCAGCACCGGAGTCTTCATTTTTTCAGAAAGTTCCAGACCGAAACGGGTCATATCGTAGGCTTCCTGTTGGTTGGAGGGCTCCAGAACCGGAATGAAGGAAAATTTTCCGTAGAAACGGGAGTCCTGTTCATTTTGGGACGAGTGCATGGACGGGTCATCTGCTGCAATGACCAAAAGACCGCCATTGGCTCCTGTAATGCCGGAGTTCACAAAAGCATCGGCCGCCACGTTCATTCCCACGTGTTTCATGCAGACAATCGATCTACGTCCCACATAAGAAACACCCAGAGCAGCTTCCATCGCCGTTTTTTCGTTGGTACACCAACGGCTGTGGATCCCCCGCTCTTTCGCAGTTTTGTTTCCTTGAATAAATTCGGTAATTTCAGTAGAAGGAGTTCCGGGATAAGCATAAACACCCGCTATACCAGAATGGATGGCCGCCAAAGCAATGGCCTCATCTCCTAAAAGTAGTTGCTTATTCTTCATATTGTTAAAAATTGCATTCTATAAGGAACAAATTTACTCAAAAAAAGCGAATAATATGGTACTTTTCCAAAAAATTGATATTTTTGGGTGCCTCAATGGCGATTGACGACATTAAATTTTTAAGGAATGAATATGAACAGCACATTTAAAAGCAAATTTGCCGCAGCCCTCATGGTTGCCCTCTGTTTGGTTTTAAACAGTTGTAAAACAGATGACGGTCCCAAAGACGAACCCACACCTCCCACCCCTCCTGACACACCGGTAGTGAATGCTCCCACTGTGGAAGTTTCCTCCGATGAAGTAAAGCGTTTCGCTGCTACATTTACCATTACCTCAGACACGGCAGAAGAATATGCTTACCGTTTGAGAGAATACAAATACACCGGTACTTCCGAAAAGCTGTTTGAAGCCGAAGAAACAGTAGTGGGCCAATTTGACGACTCACACTCCTTCACCTTCACCCTCGAAGGGCTGGAAAAAGACACGGAGTACCTGCTCTACGCAGCCACCCGCATCAGCAAAGACACCCTGCTTTACAGCGAAATGATTGAAATTCCCTTTTCAACTGAAATTCCCTACACGGATCTCATTACGGTTGATGAAATCGGTCTGAACCACGCGACCTACCACATCGAAAAACCCGAAGATTGCCAGCTCTACCGCCACCTGATTGTGGACAAACTGGACTTCATCTATTTCCACAATGTGGTAGGAGCCACCCACACCAGCTACCTTGATTCATTCGGTGTCACTGAAAAACAAAGCAAAGACATCGTCGTTGATGAATACTTTGTGGACTTGTACGGCTATGTGACCAACATCTACTCCGATATGGATTACATCGTCATCGCAGGAACCGGTAACGAAGAAAAGATGACCGAAGCCAATACACATTATGTGGAATTCTCCACCCCGGTTGCTGAACCGCTGGAAGCGGATATCCAGATTGAAGTACAAAACATCCAGTCCACCAGTGCCGATGTGGTGATCAGCGTTCCGGAGAACGTTGACCGCTATCGGGTCTTCGTATTCAGCGAATACGACTACACGGTTGCGATAACAGAAGACGAAGACATGGTACGCCGCTACATCCTCGGTGATTGGGCGGACGATTCCAACGAATTTGATCGCAGCACCGAACTGACCATTCAAAACCTCAATCCCAACTCCTTGTACAAAGTCGGCATCGTAGCGTTCGATGAACAGATGAGAGAACAGGTGCTGTTATACGACTTCACCACCACCGACCCGGTATTGCCCCTGCCCGAATTTGATATTGAAGTGATCAAAACCGATACTCCCTGGAACTCCGTGAAGATCAATGTCAACATCATCAACTCGGCAATTGAAGCCAAAGCCTTCGTGACTACCCGTGACAAATACGAAGCCGTATTGGCACAACCGGATGTGACCATGGAAATGATCATCTACAACAACGGTATCGTATTCTATGAATCCGAACTCTACGCTGCCCTCCACGGTGGACATACCTTCTCCTACACCAACCTCCAGGCTCAAACCGATTACATTTTCGGTATCATGGCTACCAATGAAGAAAGCATGAGCAACTACCAGATCTACGACTTCGCTACGGAAACAGCACCCGTTGTGGATAACCCGTGGAAGGAAGTACTTCCGGGTGAATATACAGCAACTGGCACCGACGTAAACGGAAACCTCGTCAGCTTTGACATCACCATTGCCAAGGGGGTAAACGAGGCCACCACCCAATTGTACCAGTCCCAAAACCGCCTGGTTTGCCTGGGCTTCGAACCGTCAGGCGTAGAATACCACTCACCCGAACAGCTGTTGGCCAACGGCTGGGCAGCCAACGAAGAAGAAGCCAACACCAACTACGGTCCGAAGTTCTATATTGAATTCAACCAGGACGGCAGCATCACGACCGGTGTCTCACCGACTTTCCCTGATGGCGGACACTACCTGGAAGAGCCGATGGCCAAATTCAATGGTACTACCTTGTGGTTCCAAGGACTCTACACCGAAGAAGGTGACGACTACATCTACAAGAATCCCGCACCTCACCCCATTGATGTTCTGGATGATGGAAATACCATCGTCATCTATCCCAACCAAACCTACAACCAATGGACAGAACGTTATTACCAATATTATCCGGGTGTGTACCGCAGTGAAACCTATTCCTACGGCGGTGATTCTCCCTTCTACGCGCAAGGCGGCGACGGAACACTCGTTCTCACCCGCAAGACCAGCCAGCAGACCCGTCAGTATGTTCCGACGGAAGACCTGGTAATCATTCCGACTGTTGATTTCACCATCCATGAGCGGAATTTCAGAAACCGATAAAACAACGATGTCCCCCTTCTTCCATCCCTTGGAGAAGGGGGATATTCCTATTCCGAACCATTTCCCGGACCCCTTTTCCGAAATACCTCACCCGATAGCCCGTCTGGCTGCCGGCCATCTTCAGCAACGACTTGCCGCCATGCCGTGTTTCAATCGGGAAACGTTTGAGGGCAAAATGTTCGGTGTGCTTGTGGTCTGGTCCCCGGATCACAAACAATTGGGTTACCTGTGCGGGTTCTCCGGCAATCTTACGCTGGAAACAGGACAAACAACCAATAAATTTCTGGACTTTGTTCCCCCGGTCTATGACCTGTTGGATCCGAAGGGCTTTTTCAAGCAACAGGAGCCGGAAATCAGCGACCTGAACCGACAACTGCAACAATACTCAAAACGGGAGGATTATCAGTCGGCCTTATTGGATTACCAAAAGTCGCAGGCGCAGTTCCGACATGAGCGGCAGCTTCGGAAAGAACAGCTCCAACACCAGAAACAGGAACGCGATCAGATCAGGGCTTGTGGCTCTCTGACCCCGCAGCAGCGCGATGCACTGATCCGCCAAAGTCAACACGACAAAGCCGACTTCAAGCGTTGGGAGCGCCAGAAAGAACAACAAATCCATCAATTGCAGGCGGACCTTCAGGTCCACGAGCAACAACTCGCCGCCCTGCGTCAGCAACGGGCAGAACGCTCCAAACGTCTGGAATCGGAGATTTTCAAAGCCTTCCGTCTGACCAACGGCAGGGGGGAGTGGACCGATATCCACCACCTGGCACCGGCTGCCCCGGGAGGGACCGGTGAATGTGTCGCCCCCAAGCTGCTGCAATATGCCTATCTCCATCATTACACTCCGGTCGCCCTGGCAGAATTCTGGTGGGGACAACCGCCTGCTGCTGAATTGCGTCATCACGGACATTTCTATCCTTCCTGCCGTGGAAAATGCGGGCTCATCCTGCCCTTTATGCTCAAAGGGCTGGAGCTGGACTCCCCTCCCCTGCGCAATACCGTCACACATGCACCTGCCGAGATTCTCTGGGAAGATGAGGCCCTGCTGGTGGTCAACAAGCCCAGCGGCCAACTTGCGCTTCCGGGCAAAGACGGAACCTTGTCTTTGATGGAAATCCTCAGGCTGTCCGGCTATCCGGACCTGTTGCCCGTTCACCGCCTGGACCGGGACACCTCCGGACTCATCCTGTTTGCCAAAACTCCAGAAAGCCAATGCCTGCTCCAGAAACAATTTCAACAGCAACAAGTTCAGAAAGAATACACCGCTCTTCTTGAGCGATGTCCCGAATCGGAGCAAGGTGTCGTGGACTTGCCACTTTCCCCCGACTGGATCAACCGGCCCAGGCAACAAGTGGATCGGAAAGATGGAAAACCAGCACTTACCCGGTACGTTGTGCTCTCAGCCGGTACAGACGGCTCCCCGACCCGTGTCCTGTTCCTTCCCTTGACCGGCCGCACACACCAACTCCGTGTCCACGCCGCCCACCACCTCGGTCTGAATGCGCCCATCTGCGGAGATCCCCTCTACGGCAACCCCCATCCAGCAAAAC
>CALCYB010000136.1 GCA_937906485.1 uncultured Rikenellaceae bacterium | reverse complement strand
GATGGCAAGAATGTCCGTTATGCTAAAAAATCTGGAGAGGAGATTAAGTAATGGCTAAGAAAGCAGCTCAAGAAGCACAAGGACAAATCGTTGTTGATTTGAATGGATATGTTCCTTCCTTGCAAAAGAAATACAAAGAAGAAATTGTAGCCAAACTCAAAGAAGAATTTGCCTACAAGTCCATCATGCAAGTTCCCAAGTTGCAAAAGATCACCATCAACCAAGGTATCGGTTCTGCAACTGCCGACAAGAAATTGATCGAAGTGGCTCAACAGGAATTGACCCTGATTACCGGTCAAAAAGCTGTGGCTACCTACTCTCGCAAGGATATTTCCAACTTCAAACTCCGTAGAGGTATGCCCATCGGGGTTAAGGTGACCCTCCGTGGTGCCAAGATGTACGAATTCCTTGAAAGATTGATCGCAGTTTCTTTGCCCCGTATCCGTGACTTCAACGGTATCAACGAAAAATTCGATGGTCGTGGTAACTATACCCTCGGTATCAAAGAACAAATCATCTTCCCTGAAATCGACATCGACAAAATTCAAAAAGTGCTCGGTATGGAAATCACTTTCGTGACTTCAGCCGAAAAAGACGAAGAAGCACGTGCTTTGCTCCGTGCATTCGGCTTGCCTTTTAAGAACAAGAAATAATCAAGATTAGGATATGGCAAAAGAATCAATGAAGGCACGCGAAGTGAAACGCGCTAAACTGTGTGCCAAATACGAAGCAAAACGCAAAGCTTTGAAGGAAGCCGGTGACTGGGCTGCTCTTGACAAACTGCCCAAAAACGCCAGCCCCGTTCGCAAGCACAACCGTTGCTCTTTGACCGGTCGTCCGAAAGGATACATGAGAATGTTCGGCATCAGCCGTATTCAATTCCGTGAAATGGCCAGCAACGGTCTGATCCCGGGCGTTAAGAAAGCAAGTTGGTAAACCAAACAAATTTATTTAATAACATTGGATATCGGGCATCTTCGGATGTCGAATCTGTAAAACTTAAAAAAACAATGACTGATCCAATTTCAGATTTCCTGACCCGGATTCGCAATGCTTACCTGGCAGGACACAAGATTGTAGAGGTTCCCTCTTCTAAAATGAAGGTGGAAATGACTCGTATTCTGCACGAAAAAGGATACATCCTCAGCTACAAAGTCGTTGAAGGAAATCCGTGCAACACCATCAAGATCGCTTTGAAGTATCATCCTGAAACCAAAAAGGCAGCGATCAAGAAAATTCAACGCATCAGTACTCCCGGTTTGAGAAAGTACACGGATGTGGAAAACATGCCCCGCGTATTGAACGGTTTGGGTATTGCTATCCTTTCAACCTCCAAAGGTGTCATCTCCGACAAGGAAGCTCGTGATTTGAACGTTGGTGGTGAAGTTTTGTGCTACGTTTATTAATGAATTATTAAAACTTAACGATAATGTCAAGAATTGGAAAATTGCCTGTACACCTGCCTAAAGGAGTTACCGTTACGGTAAGTCCTGATAATATGGTTACGGTTAAAGGACCGCTCGGACAACTGACGCAGCAAGTGGATGCTGACATCAAAGTGTCTGTGGAGGGAGAAGAAGTAATTGTGACTCGTCCCACCAACCAACCCCGTCACAGATCTATGAACGGTCTGTATCGCGCGCTGATCAACAACATGGTGATTGGTGTTTCTCAAGGATTCAGCACCAGACAAGAACTGGTCGGTGTGGGTTACCGTGTGGAAGTGAAAGGTCAAGTGCTTGAGTTTAACCTCGGTTACTCTCACGACATTCATTTCATGCTTCCCGATGAAGTAAAAGGTGAAGCAGAACCTGTTAAAAAAGGTCAAAACCCCGTTTTGGTACTCAAGAGCCACGATAAACAATTGCTCGGTATGGTAGCCGCTAAGGTTCGCTCACTGCGCGCTCCGGAACCTTACAAGGGTAAAGGTATTAAGTTTGTTGGCGAACAACTTCGTCGCAAAGCTGGTAAATCTGCAGGTGCTAAATAATAAGGAGATTGAACTATGGCTATTAATAAAATTGAAAGAAGACAAAGAATCCGCTACCGCATCCGTAAAGTGGTTAACGGAACTGCAGAAAAACCGAGAATGTCGGTATTCAGAAGCAACAAGAACATTTACGTTCAGTTCATCGATGATGTTAACGGCGTAACCTTGGCATCTGCATCCTCTAAAGACAAAGCATTGATCGAAGAGGTAAAGAATAAAAGTGGTATCGAAGTGGCTAAGCTCGTAGGAAAACTGGCAGCAGAACGTGCTGCAGCAAAAGGTATTTCCAGCGTTGCTTTTGACCGCGGAGGTTACCTGTATCACGGAAGAGTAAAAAGTTTGGCTGACGCTGCACGTGAAGGCGGCCTTAAATTCTAAGAGTTATGGCAGACATTAATGTAAAGAAAGTAAAGACCACCGATTTGGAATTGAAAGACAGATTGGTTGCCATCCAACGCGTTACGAAAGTAACCAAAGGGGGCCGTCACTTCAGCTTTGCCGCTATCGTTGTAGTAGGTGATGAAAAAGGCGTAGTAGGTTATGGCCTTGGCAAAGCAAACGAAGTTACCACTGCTATTGCAAAAGCAGTTGAAGATGCAAAGAAGAATCTCGTGAAGATTCCTTTGAACAAGCGTACCATCCCGCACGAACAAGAAGCGAAATTTGGTGGTGCCCGCGTATTTATGAAACCTGCAGCTCCCGGTACCGGGGTGAAAGCAGGGGGTGCAATGCGTGCCGTGTTTGAATCAGTAGGTGTTCACGACGTTTTGGCTAAGTCAAAAGGTTCTTCCAACCCGCACAACCTGGTAAAAGCTACCGTTGCTGCATTGGTTGAAATGCGTGATGCTTATATGGTTGCCGGTGTTCGCGGAATTCCGATGCAAAGAGTATTTAAAGGTTAAGGGAGGATGCAATTATGGCAAAAGTAAGAATTACACAAGTTAAGAGTAAGAACGGTGCAACCAAGAAACAGATTGCAAACTTGGTTTCTTTGGGACTGCGTCGTATGAATCAGACTGTAGAAGTTGAACTTACTCCCGTTACCGAAGGTATGATCCAAAAAGTCCTTCACTTGGTAAAAGTTGAACAGATTTAATTTAAGAGGAACAAGCAATGAAATTACATAATTTGCAACCTGCACAAGGTGCTCTCGGTAGAGAAAAGCGCATCGCACGTGGTGAAGGATCCGGACACGGTGGAACTTCAACTCGTGGTCACAAAGGTGCCCAAGCCCGCTCAGGTTACTCTCGTAAGAAAGGTTTCGAAGGTGGTCAGATGCCGATCCAACGCCGTTTGCCCAAATTCGGTTTCAAAAACCCGACTCGCGTTGAGTACAAAGGTATTAACGTTTCTATTCTCCAAACGGTCAGCGAAAAATTCAACACCACGATCATTGGTATCGATACTTTGATGGAAGCTGGTCTGATTTCAAAGAATGACAGAGTGAAAATCCTCGGTAATGGCGAATTGACCGCCAAGATTGAAGTGGCTGCCAACGCATTCTCAAAATCAGCTATTGCAAAAATCGAAGCTGTGGGTGGAACCGCAACTGTAATCTAAGAAATCAATGAAACGTTTCATCGAAACCATCAAAAATATCTTCAAGATAGAAGAGTTGCGCAGTCGGATCGTTTACACCGTCCTGTTGCTCGTTGTGTACCGTTTGGGTAGCTTCGTAGTAATTCCGGGTATCGATCCTACGCAACTTGCCAACTTGCAAAGCCAGGCCTCCAGTGGTCTCGTTGGCTTGTTGGACATGTTCTCCGGCGGTGCTTTCGGTAACGCTTCTATCTTTGCGTTGGGTGTAATGCCCTACATCTCTGCTTCTATCGTGATCCAACTTCTCGGCGTTATGGTACCTTACTTCCAACGCCTGCAACGGGAAGGGGAAAGCGGTCGTAGAAAAATGAACCAATGGACCCGCTACCTGACTATCGCCATCCTGGCGCTCCAAGGTCCTGCGTACATTACCAACCTTCACTCACAACTCCCGGAAGCCGCCTTCCTGGTGAAAGGCTTCTCGTACAACATCTTCGCAACCCTCGTACTGATCGGTGGCACGATGTTCATCATGTGGTTGGGAGAACGCATCACTGACCGTGGTCTGGGTAACGGTATATCCTTGATCATTATGGTGGGTATTATTGCCCGTCTGCCTTTCGCCCTGATTGCTGAGGTCGGAACCCGTATCGGTCAAACCAACGGTGGCCCTCTGATGCTCATTGTTGAACTGGTGATCCTGTTCTTCATCTTCATCGGCTGTATCGCTTTGGTACAAGGCAAACGCAAAATTCCTGTACAATATGCTAAACGTGTCGTAGGCAACAAACAATACGGTGGTGTCCGTCAGTACATTCCTTTGAAGATCAATGCTGCCGGTGTTATGCCGATCATCTTTGCCCAAGCGCTGATGATGTTCCCGTTGGTGTTCGCAGGTTTTGACGCAACCCGTGGTTTTGCTGCTGTGATGAGTGATTATACCGGTTTCTGGTACAACTTCACTTTCGCTGCGTTGATTATCCTCTTCACCTATTTCTATACTGCAATCACCGTCAACCCGACTATGATGGCAGACGAAATGAAGAAGAACGGCGGTTTCATCCCCGGTGTCAAGCCCGGTAAAAAGACTGCTGAATACATTTCGAGTGTGATGTCCCGCATTACTTTGCCCGGTTCCATCTTCTTGGCACTGGTTGCAATCCTGCCGGCCTTCGCAATGATGTTTGGAGTCAACAACCAGTTTGCCCAATTTTATGGTGGTACATCTTTGTTGATTCTCGTAGGCGTAGTGCTTGATACGCTGCAACAGATCGAAAGCTATCTGCTGATGCGTCACTACGACGGTTTGATGAAAACGGGACGTCTCAAAGGCCGTTCCGGTATGTAATCGATAAAGTACTTTGAAATATGATAAGGATCAAAACCGAAGAAGAAATTGCCATCTTGAAAGAGAATGCGCTTCTGGTTTCCCGCACTTTGGCTGAGGTTGGAAAGCATGTAGTTCCCGGTGTGACTACAATGGAACTCGATAAAGTGGCAGAAACCTTCATCCGTGATCATGGTGCGGTACCCGGCTTCCTCGGTTATGGTGGATTCCCTTACACTTTGTGCCTTTCTGTCAATGATGTGGTGGTTCACGGATTTCCGTCCGATTACCGCCTGCAGGAAGGAGACATCGTATCCGTTGATTGCGGAACTATTTACAAAGGATTCTACGGTGACTCGGCATACACCTTCCCGGTCGGGGAGGTGGATGCTCAGACCCGGAAACTTCTGGATGTGACCAAAGAATCGTTGTATCGCGGCATCAGTAAAGCAATCGAAGGAAACCGTATCGGGGATATCGGCCACGCCGTTCAGAACTATGCAGAAAGTTTCGGTTTCTCAGTTGTTCGTGAGTTTGTCGGTCACGGTATCGGGGCCAACATGCACGAAGATCCTGAAGTTCCCAATTATGGAAAATCAGGACGAGGAAAGAAACTCGCTGAAGGGATGGTCATCTGCATCGAGCCGATGATAACGATGGGTGATCGTAGGGTAGTCTTCGAGCGCGACGGATGGACTGTGCGCACGAAGGATCGCAAGCCGGCAGCGCACTTCGAGTATGCGGTGGCTGTGGGCAAGGATGGCCCCGATATTTTGACGGATTTCAGCATCATCGAAGAGGCAATTAACAACTAAATCTTATGGCAAAACAGACTGCTATTGAACGAGACGGAACCATCATCGAGGCGTTGTCGAACGCAATGTTTCGTGTGGAATTGGATAACGGCCACGTTATCACGGCTCATATCTCGGGTAAGATGCGTATGCACTACATCAAGATCTTGCCCGGAGATAAGGTAAAAGTTGAAATGACACCTTACGACTTGAGTAAGGGTCGAATATCTTTTAGGTACAAATAATTAAGAATGCTTCGGTTATGAAAGTAAGAGCATCAATTAAGAA
>CALCYB010000135.1 GCA_937906485.1 uncultured Rikenellaceae bacterium | reverse complement strand
GCCGCCAAAAGAAGTGTTAGAAGTTTTTTCATCGTTTTTTGAGTTTTAATTTTTGCAAATGTAGTGAGAAATTTATCTATTTTGCAACTGTTTTGTGTGTAATTTTCGGGGGGGGGTAAGTATTTGATTATCAATAATATAAATAACTGTAAATTTCTTGATTTTTTCTGTGTGTTTTAGCTTATTGGTTTCTTTCTTCTATAATACGAATAAGTCGGCATTTTGTAACATCGAAATATGATTTTTTTCTATTATTAGACGCGAAACAACGAAAAAGGTTACAACGGAGGTCTGATTCTGTCGTGATGAAGGTTGTTTGAATCTGCTTTTTGGCTGACGCTTGCGACTTTTTGGACTTGCGAAATAGGAATGTTTTTCTTAAATTTGCAGGAATTTTTAACGCTTTATTGGGCAAGTTATGTTGAGAAAAGAGACCATCCCCACGTTGGGCATGTGGGAAACCCCGTTTTATTTCTACGATCTGGATTTGCTGGACCGCACCCTGCAAGCTTGCCGAAAAGGGCTGGACCGCTACGGCTATTCCGCCCACTTTGCGTTGAAAGCCAATGCGGAAGGGCGTATTCTGGACCGTATCCGGGAAGCCGGTTTCGGTGCGGACTGCGTCAGCGGCAACGAAGTGGCCTTGGCCTTGCGCAACGGATTCTCCCCGCAGCACATCGTCTTTGCCGGTGTGGGCAAATCTGACCGGGAGATTCGGATCGCTCTGGATGCCGGAATCTTCTGCTTCAACTGCGAATCCGTTCCGGAAATGGAAGTCATTGCTTCGCTGGCCGCCGCTACCGGATGCCGGGCACGAATTGCCCTGCGCATCAATCCGGATGTGGACGCCCATACCCACCACTACATCAGTACCGGCAAGAAAGAAAACAAATTCGGCATTTCTCCCTGGATGTTCGAACAGGCCTTGGCAGTCATCCGCAACAACCCTTCCCTGGAGCTGATCGGTCTGCATTTCCACATCGGATCCCAGATCACGGACCTGGCCGTATTCGGGGTCCTGTGCCAACGGGTCAACGAGATTCAGCAATGGTTTGTGCAGCAAGGATTCCAATTGCCCCACCTCAACCTGGGTGGCGGTCTGGGAATTGACTACGAACACCCTGCCCAAGCTCCGATTCCGGATTTTGACACCTGGTTTGATCGGGTGCACCAGCACCTGCATCCCCTTCCCGGACAACAGATCCACTTTGAACCCGGACGTTCCATCGTGGCCCAATGCGGTCATTTGATTTCCCGCGTGCTGTACATAAAAGAAGGTTTGGAAACCCGTTTCATGATCCTGGATGCCGGTATGAACGACCTGATCCGACCGGCACTCTACCAGGCGCATCACCAGATTGAAAACCTCTCCGCCCTGATGCGTAGCCCGGAAGCGGAAAGCCATCGCCTGCTCTACGAAGTGGTTGGTCCGGTATGTGAATCCTCCGACTTGTGGGAACACCAGGCCTTGTTGCCCGAAACCTTGCGTGGAGACCTGATTGCCATCCACAGTTCCGGTGCCTATGGCCAGGTAATGGGAATGCGTTACAACCAGCGGGACTTGGCTCCGGCCCACTACTCCGATGAATTATAAAATGATAAACGATAGATAATCATGTTTGAAAACCTGATAGACAAACTCGAGCACTCCTTCAAGCTCATCAAAGGACAAGGAAAAATCACCGAAATCAACGTTGCTGAGACGCTCAAAGATGTCCGCCGCGCGTTGTTGGATGCCGACGTAAGTTACAAGATTGCCAAAAACTTCTGTGACGAAGTCAAACAAAAGGCCCTGGGACAGGATGTCCTCAAGGCGGTCCGTCCTGACCAGATGATGATCAAGATCGTCCACGACGAACTGACTGCGCTGATGGGGAGTGAGGCTTCCGACATCAACATCAAAGGCCACCCCGGCATCGTGCTGGTTTCCGGTCTGCAAGGTTCCGGTAAAACGACCTTTTCCGGCAAGTTGGCCCTCAACTGCAAGACCAAACGCGGCATGAAAGTCATGCTCGTGGCCGGTGACGTGTACCGTCCCGCTGCAATTGACCAGTTGAAAGTGCTGGGTGAACAGGTCGGTGTATTTGTTTACACAGAAGAGGGCATCAAAGATCCGGTTTCCATCGCCCGGAATGCTGTAGCCCTGGCCAAGCGCGAAGGATACTCCCTGGTCATCGTCGATACCGCCGGACGTCTGGCCATTGACGAAGAAATGATGCGTGAGATCGAACAGGTCAAGGCCGCTGTCAATCCGACAGAAACATTGTTTGTCGTGGATGCCATGACCGGTCAGGATGCCGTAGAAACCGCAAGAGTCTTCAACGAGCGTCTGGACTTTGATGGCGTGGTGCTCACCAAGATGGATGGGGATACCCGCGGTGGTGCCGCCCTTTCCATCAAGGCGGTGGTACACAAGCCCATCAAATTCATCTCGGCCGGAGAAAAGATGGAAGCCCTCGATGTATTCCATCCCAAACGGATTGCCGACCGGATCCTGGGCATGGGGGATATCGTTTCCCTCGTCGAAAAGGCACAGGAACAGTTTGACGAAGATCAGGCCCGCAAACTCCAGAAGAAACTGGTCAAGGACCAATTCACCCTCTGGGATTTCTACGAACAAATCCAGTCCATCAAGAAGATGGGGAACATCAAGGACCTGGCTTCCATGATCCCCGGTGTAGGCAAAGCGCTCAAGGATGTGGACATTGACAACAACTCCTTCAAGGGCATTGAGGCCATCATCCTGTCCATGACACCGTATGAACGGGAAAATCCCCAAATCATCAACGGCAGCCGTCGCCGCAGAATTGCAGACGGCAGCGGTACATCCATCCCCGAAGTGAACCGCCTGCTCAAACAGTTTGAAGACACCCGCAGGGTCATGAAGAGCGTCGCTGGAGGCGGTATGAAAAAAGCCATGCAAATGGCCAAGAACAACAAACGCAGAAGATAATCATCCACAACTTCAAGCCTATGATACTGATTAACGGAAAGGAAACTGCAGCCAATATCAAAAAGGAAATTGCCCGACGAGTAGCAGAACGGGTAGCCTCCGGCAAGCGTGCGCCCCACCTGGTAGCCATTCTGGTCGGAGACGATGGAGCCAGTATGACCTATGTGGCCAACAAGGAAAAAGCATGTGCTCAAGTCGGATTCAAATCATCCGTATTACGATACCAGGCAAGCATTTCAGAAGATGAACTCATCGCTGAAATCCAAAAACTCAACGTCGATCCTCAAGTGGACGGATTCATTGTACAATTGCCCCTGCCCAAGCACATCAACGAGCAACGGGTCATCGAGTCCATCAATCCCCACAAAGATGTGGATGGTTTCCATTCAGTCAACGTCGGCAACATGACGTTGGGACTCCCCTGCTTTGTATCCGCTACCCCTCACGGCATCATGGAGCTGCTGAAGGCCTATCAGATCGAGACCAAAGGCAAGCATTGCGTTATCCTGGGACGCAGCAACATCGTAGGCCGTCCAATGGCCAACCTGCTCTCCCAAAAGACCTACCCGGGCAATTGTACGGTTACGGTCTGCCACAGTTTGACTCCCAACATCAAAGAAATCACCTTGCAGGCTGACATCATCATTGCAGCCATCGGAGTTCCGGAATTCCTGAAAGCCGACATGGTTTCCCAAGGAGCTGTGGTCATTGACGTGGGCATCACCCGCATCCCGGCAGACAACGAAAAAGGATATCGCATTGTCGGAGACGTAGCCTTTGATGAGGTCGCTCCCAAGTGCTCCTACATTACCCCCGTCCCGGGCGGTGTAGGTCCGATGACCATCATCTCCTTGATGGAAAACACCCTGCGGGCTGCTGAAATCAACGAAGCGAAATAAGCGGCACAACCGCAAATGACAAAATACCCGGCAAACGGCAAAATACCCCGGCAACACAGCAGTTGCCGGGGTATTTTAGCATGGGCAAGCGGGTTATTCCACCACCTCGCCCGCGTGTTCCTTCCGAAGCAGGTCCAGTACCGTCTTTACGGGATTGAAGGTCAACAAAGGCACTTCCACAAACATCGTATTCCAATCACTCATGGAACCGTTCCACAAGCCCGGGAGTTCCTGTGCCTTCAACACGCGGCCTTCGTAACTCTTTTCGCTGATGAAGCCGGTCATCGGATCCACGAAGGCATCCAAATCGTATTTTGTCCCGTCGTAACGCCTCAATGAGCAGACCAGATCCACGGGATTGAAGTGCGTAGATGCCGCTTTGGCAGCTTGTACCTGAGGATCATCCGGATTCAATTGCGCACCTTCAAGAATCTGCAGGGAAGTGGATCCGTCTTTTTCCTGAATCAGGAAGGGACCACCACCGGGTTCCCCTTCGTTCTTGACCATGCCGCAGACGCGGATCGGACGGTCCAACTTGCGGCGCAGCAATGCAACCAACTCATCCCCTTCCACTTGGGGCAATTCCACCAGGAAGGAATCCGCCAGGAAGGAACGGATTTCAGAGAGCAACTCCTCGGATCTTTCGCCGGCATCCAGGCGGCGCAGGTATGCGAACACACGATCACGCAGGCGGATGAGTTCTCCCGTCAGGATGCGTTTCCAACGGACCGTGGTTTCCAGCAATTCTTCACGCACTACATTGTCAATGTTCTTCACAATGGCAATATCCGCTTCCAGTGCATTCAGGTTACGAAGCAAGGCTCCGTGTCCGCCAGGACGGAAGAGCATGGTTCCGTCGGCCTTCAGGAAGGGGGTATTGTCTTCGTTGGCTGCCACGATATCCGTTTGGGGATCCTGGGTAGAGAAGGACACCCGGTAGCGACAACCGAAACGGGCCTCGTATTTGGGCAACACCTGTTCGAGCAAGGCCCGGAAGCCCTCCAGGTGCTCGGGAGACGCTGTGAAATGCAATTCGGCCACCCCTTGCTGGGTGCAGGCATAGCGCGCCGCTTCCACCAGGTGTTCCTCAAAAGCGGTCACAGCCACCGGTCCCTCGTAACGATGGAACAAAATCTGACCTTTGGGACGGGCTCCGTACTGGTAGCCTTGGCCGTCGGCATCGGTGAGGACTTTATTGAGAATCGCCAGGCAACCGGCCCTCGTGCTGCGGTCATCGTGACCAAAGCGTTCTTCCGTATAAAAAGGAAAATGTTCCAGCTGTTTCAAAAAGCGTTGTGCCGGAGCTTTCAAGGTCTGCGGATCCGCTCCGTTTTCCAAGGCTTCTTTGGCTTCAAACAGGTCTTTGAACATACGGGAAGCCGCCCCTGAAGCAGGCACGAATTTGACCAGCGACCCTTGGAAGGCATCCCGAAGGGCAAGCGCCTGTTCTTGTTCCTGCTTGTTCAAACAACGGATACCGGCAGCAGGGGTAGCGGCTGCCAACACTTGTAAATACGGAAAACCACGTCGGTAATTGGCCAACTGTTTCTCAATTCTTTCGTTTTGCATATCGTTCGTTTTTAGGTGGTAAAGTTACAATTCTTTTTCCTGGATATCAAAAGAAAACTCGGGCCGGAAATAAAACTCCGAGCGGAAACGTTCAAAATCTTCGGGCTGCTGTTTCAGGTTCCGGCTGATCTGCGGCAGGTCAAAAACGGCCTCCAGCCGAGCAGCCAGAGCAGCATTGTCCAGGCCGGAGAGGTCCCGTGCGGACCAGGGGCACACCGGTTTGTCCCCCCACTGTGTTGCCGCATCGAAATTCAGCAGTGCTTCCCAGCCAAAATGCCCGGCCAAAGCACGCACAACCCCGTTGGTGCCGTTGATCTTTCCCTCCAGCGAATACCCGGCGATGTGCGGTGTAGCCACATCCGCACAGGCAAGCAATTCGCGGTCCAGCTCCGGCTCATGCGGCCACACATCCAACACCAGACCGCCCAAGCATCCCTGACGGCAGGCCCGTACCAAGGCTTTTCCATCCGCCACTTCCCCCCGGGAGGCGTTGATCAGGATGGCTCCCGGACGCATGACCGACAGAAAACCGGTCCCGATCATACCCCGGGTGGATTCATCTAGGGGCACGTGGACCGCCACCACATCGGATTGGGACAGAAGGCATGCCAAGGGAACAAAAGGAGAATCCGAACGGCCGGCATACTCGGCCCGCTCCCGAGGAGGGTCGCACAGCAGCACCCGGTAGCCCAAAAAACGGGCCAGACGGGCAACCTTGCTGCCCACATGTCCGACACCGACCACCCCAAAGGTCTTTCCCTGTGCCCATTGGCCTTGGGGTGAGGGTTTCAGGACCCGGGTTCCCCGGACAACCAGACCATACAAGGCCGTGAAAACGTACTGCAGGACACCGCCGGAATTGCAACCGGGCACATTGGCAAATGCGATGCCCAGGAGTTCCAGTGCCGCACGGTCCACATGATCCGCCCCGATGGTCGCTGAGCCCACAAAGCGGACAGCAGAGCCCTCCAACAGGCCGGCATCACAACGTGTACGGGTACGCACCAGCAAGGCCGATGCCTGCTTGAGCGCAGCTGCATCAATCTCGGCTCCCTTGCGGTAGTCCACCTCAGCAAAAGGTTCCAACACCCCTTCCAGAAAAGGAATGTCACGGTCCACGACAATACGGATCTTCTGACGGGTCATCGCAATATGATTTTCTTGACGGTCCCCTTCCCTACCAATCTGTTGATGCGCTGACAATAATAATCCAGGGATCCCTGAATCATGAAGCGCAAGGCAGAAGAAGATATATGACAATACAAAATATTATTCTTCACATATTTATGCACCGTTGCCAGGCGGATTTTTTCATCCACGACACGGTCCCAGGCATCCAGGATATCGGCGTGCAGCAGACCGGTCTGCCAACCGGATTCCTGAATCAGCAGCGGCAACAGGTCTTTGAGCAGTTTGGGTTCTTGCCGGTCCATCTACTGCACGACCTCCCCATCGGACATCTGCAGGAAGCAATGTTCCTGCGTAATCGCACTTACAACCCGCTCCAGACGGACTTTGTTGCTGTCCGTAATGAATATCTGACCGAAATCCTCTTTGGCCACCAGCTGGATCAGGTATTCTACCCGACTCATGTCCAGTTTATCGAATACATCATCCAACAACAGGATCGGACTGAAGCCGTACTGTTCCCGCATCAGGGCAAATTGAGCCAGTTTCAAAGCGGTCAGGAAGGTCTTCTGCTGACCTTGGGAACCGCTCTTGCGGATGGGATGGCCGTTGAGTGTAAAGACCAGATCATCGCGCTGCACCCCCACAGAGGTATACTTCAGCAACAAGTCCCGCTGCAGGGCGTCCTGAAAGATCTTTTCCAGAGGCTGGTGCAGGGTGTCCGAGTCATAAGCAATGGCCACCTCTTCCTTGCCCCCACTCAACTGATGGTAATATTGCGCGGTCCAATGGTGCAACCGCTCTGCCAATTGAGCACGGAAACGCGCCACCGGAGTTCCGTACTGCACCAGCATCCGGGTAAATGCCTCCAGCAACTGACGGTCCACGGACTCTTCCTTGAGCATCCGGTTGCGTTGCTGCAGGGTCCGGTTGTACAACTTGATGGACCGGAGGTATTCGGGATGGGTCTGCGATAGGATCATGTTCATCAGGCGGCGGCGTTCTTCTCCGGAATCCTGGATCAGGGAGGTGTCGGCAGGAGATACGGCCACAATCGGCAGGAAACCGATGTGTTCCGACAGACGGGGACGGGTCTTGTCATTGCGTTTGAGCACCTTTTCCCCATCCGGCCGGACGGTAATGGACACTTTTTCAGGAACTCCGTCCTTGATGTAGTCCCCGTGTAGGGCACAGGCACTCTCGCCATAACGGCAGATGTGCCGGTCCAGCAGCGGCAGGAAACTTTTGGTCATGGACAGGTAGTGGACCGCTTCCAGCAGATTGGTCTTGCCGGCTCCATTCTCCCCGGTGATGCAGTTGATCTTGGGAGAAAACTTGACTTCTGCCTGCTTGATGTTCTTAAAATTGGTTAGAATTATCCGGTTCAAGTACATACGACAACAATTGATTGGATGCGTAAGCAAAGATATGAATAAATAACAAAATAATAATTGGGGTTTTGACTTTTTGTTTTAATTTTGCGCAAATATGTAAAAACCATAAATAGAGATGGCACAGAACACGAAAAACCAATCGAATGAGGCTAATGAAGCCGTAGGACAGGTGGTTTCCAAAGCGGAACTTTTCCTGGAAGCAAACAAAAAGAAAATCACATTTACGACCGTTGCCGTAGTGGTGGTTGTGGCAGTTGTTTTACTTTTCAACCAATTCTACACCAAACCGTTGAAAGCCGAAGCAGAAGCTCAGACCTTTGTTGCTGAACAGTATTTCCGCGCTGACAATTTCGAAGCTGCCCTAAGCGGAGACGGAAACGCACTCGGATTCCGACAAGTCATCGAAGAATATGGCCGCAAAGCCGGTGCTGCAGTTTATATGTATGCCGGTATCTGCGAATTGCGCCTGGGCAACTATGACGCAGCCATCGGTTACTTGTCTGACTACAACGGTGACGATCCGATCCTGAAGGCACGTGCACTCTGTTGCATCGGGGATGCATATGCCGGCTTGGAAAATTACGAAAAAGCCGTACGTTTCTACTTGGATGCAGCTAACGTAATCGACAACGATTTCGTAGCCGGTTACCTGCTGAAGGCTGGTATCATCTATGAAGAAATGGGCAGACCGATGGATGCACTCAAGCAGTACGAAACCATCAGAGACCAGTACACCAACACCTACGAAGGCCGAGAAATCACGAAATATATTACCCGTATCAAAGTTGCTGAATAGTCATGGGAAGAGCATTTGAATTCCGAAAAGAACGCAAATTCAAACGTTGGGGCAACATGGCCCGTGTATTTACACGTTTGGGCAAAGAAATCACCATTGCAGCGAAATCCGGTGGTCCGGATCCGGACAACAACCCCCGTCTGCGTACACTGATCCAAACGGCACGCAGTGAAAACATGCCGAAGGAAAACATCGAACGTGCCATCAAACGTGCAGTCGAAAAGGATCAGGGAGATTACAAGGAAGTCATCTACGAAGGATACGGCCCTCATGGCATCGCATTCCTGATTGAAACCGCAACCGACAATCCCACCCGTACCGTGGCCAACATCCGCAGTTACCTCAACAAGGCAGGCGGATCCTTGGGCACCTCCGGCAGTGTGGATTTCATGTTTGAACACAAATGTGTTTTCAAGATGAAAAGCGAAAATCCCGTGGATATGGAAGAACTCGAACTGGAACTCATTGACTACGGTGGAGAAGAAGTTTTCCAAGACGAAGATGCCATCGTGATTTATGCTCCGTTCGAATCCTTCGGCCAGATCCAAAAATACATCGAAGACAACGGATACACCCTGGTATCCGGGGGCTTTGAACGCATCCCGACCGTAGAACTCAAGCAATTGGGAGCAGACGAACGTGCCGGTCTGGAAAAACTGATCGAAAAGCTGGAGAACGACGACGACGTGCAAAACGTTTATCACACCATGTCCCTGGCTGAATAAACCGCAAACTGAAACATAAACCATTTAATCAATAGAGTTATGGAATTAACACACATTGAGCACATTGGAATCGCTGTCAAATCTTTGGAACAAGCTATTCCCTACTATGAAAACATTCTTGGTCTGAAATGCTATGCCATCGAAGAAGTAGCTGATCAAAAAGTAAAGACCGCTTTCTTCAAGATCGGTCAAACCAAGATCGAACTCCTGGAAAGCACTTCTCCGGAAGGCACCATCGCCGGTTTCATTGAAAAGAGAGGCGAAGGCATCCACCACATTGCATTTGCTACCAACGACGTGACGGCAGCCTTGGCTGACGCAGAAGGCAAAGGCGTACGTCTGATCGACAAAGCTCCCCGCAAAGGTGCAGAAGGTCTGAACATCGCATTCCTCCATCCCAAGTCAACCATCGGTGTTTTGACCGAATTGTGTGAAGATCCGAACAAAAAATAATCATTAACTAAAATACACATTATGAGCCAACAGCTTGAACAAGTAAAGGCGCTGATCAGCCTGCGTGAAAAAGCGCGTTTGGGTGGTGGTCAAAAGAGAATTGACTCCCAACACCAAAAAGGAAAATTCACAGCTCGTGAAAGAATCAACATGCTCCTTGATGAAGGTAGCTTTTCCGAGGGCAACTCTTACCTTTTCTTCCTCGGGAGTATCATTCATTGAAACATTCTCGCCGAGAGTGGCGCCGAAAAGAGAAAAATCCTGAAAAAGTGGCTGTAAATATTTCTGAAATTTCCGGACAGGCCGACGGCATGTCAAAATTCATATGGGACAACCTATATGAAAGACTGGGCGATATGCTTGTCCCAGACGGCACTATGGCTATACGCTGGCTGGAGACAAGAACCGAAAGAGAAATGGAACTGCTGCCTGAAATTTACAGAATAGCTGCCGACATACTGCGCGAAGCTTATTCAATGGATGTAATAACACCGGG
>CALCYB010000134.1 GCA_937906485.1 uncultured Rikenellaceae bacterium | reverse complement strand
ATCGGAACAAAGCCTTGGCACTGGTCATCTACCCGAGCACCCGATCTGCCTGCGAGGCTGTACAGATCCTGCAGTCCATGCCTGTTTCCGCCGTAGAGTTGATGGACCGCGCTGCCCTGCGTTCTGTAGAAAATACGCCTGGCGTTCCGCAATTCATCAAGACCGTCAGCGACGATGCATGTGCACTGCTGGTAGAAACCCGTGCTGAAACTGCCGCTGACCTGAAGGCACAGGTAGCAACCATCGAACAGGCACTCAGTACCATTCCCACAGAGATCCCTTACTTGTTTACCACAGACAAACACGAACAAGCCGCATACTGGAAAATCCGTAAAGAGACCTTGCCGACTGTTGCCGGAATGCGCAAGAGCGGCACTACGGCCATTATTGAAGACGTCTGCTTCCCAGGACAGCACCTGGCCGATGCAACCATGGATCTTCGCAAGATATTTGATGAACATGGTTACTCGGATGCCGTCATCTTCGGACACGCCCTTGCCGGCAACCTTCACTTCATGTTCAACCAGGACTTCCAGACCCAAGAGGAAGTGGACCGCTACAGCCGATTTATGGATGCCATAGCCGACATGGTGGTCAACCGCTACGACGGCTCACTGAAAGCAGAACACGGTACCGGCCGCAACATGGCCCCTTATGTTGAATTGGAGTGGGGACAGCAGGCCTATGCCCTGATGCAGCAGATCAAACGGCTCTTTGATCCGAAAGGCATTCTGAATCCGGGTGTCATCCTCAATGAAGACCACAAAGCCCATGTATCCAACCTTAAACCCATTCCCTCTGTCCGGCCAATTGTGGACAAATGCATGGAATGCGGGTTCTGTGAAGGCACTTGCGTAGCCGAGGGCTTGACCCTTTCTCCCCGCCAGCGAGTTGCTGCCTACCGCGAAATGCAACGCCTTGCTGCAACGGGAGAAGCACCGCATCGGTCTGCCGAAATGCACAAACAATATCGCTATTGGGGAATGGATACCTGTGCAACAGACAGCCTTTGTGGGCTGAAATGTCCGGTCAAAGTTGACACAGGCAAACTCGTCAAGGAATTACGCCACGAGCATCACTCAGCCAAAGCAGAGAAACGTGCAGTCACCCTGGCCAACCACATGGACACCGTTACCGCGGGTATGCGTTTTGGACTGAACCTGCTCTACGGTATCCGTTGCATGACCGGCAAGAAGGTCTTCGGAGCCGTAGCGAGTGGTATTCGCACACTATCAGGCGGCATGGTCCCGCTTTGGAACGAGCATTTCCCGAAAGCGACCCACCGCATCCATCCCCAACCGGTACAAACGGACAGTACCCGGCCGAAGGTGGTGTATTTCCCGTCCTGCATTACCCGGGCAATGGGCGTATCCAAAAGCTATTGCAAAGAATTGGAACTGACCCGCATTACCGAGACCCTGCTCAAACGGGCCGGCTATGAAATCATCTACCCTCAACCGCTTGACAAACTGTGCTGTGGAATGGCCTTCTCCAGCAAAGGTTATGTGGAAGCGGGACTGAAAGCTTCCAGCGAACTGGAAGCCGCTCTTCAAGTGGCCTCCAATCAAGGCGAGTATCCGATTCTCTGTGATATGAGTCCTTGTCTTTATACCATGCGTGAAAACATGGGCGAACGATTAAAATTGTATGAACCTGCTGAATTTGCAGAAAAATACCTGCTTGACCGGTTGACGATCCGTCAAACCGATGAAAAAGTAGCGGTCTTCGCCGTATGTTCCGCCAAGAAGATGGGTGTGGATACGACCCTGGCCGAAATTGCCAGACGTTGCGCCAAGGAAGTTGTGGTTATCCAAAGCAATTGCTGTGGCTTTGCCGGTGACCGTGGTTTCTTCCTTCCGGAACTCAACACGCACGGCCTTCGTATGATCAAGGAACAAGTCTACGGATGCAGCGCAGGTTATGCTACCAGCCGCACCTGTGAAATCGGACTTTCCCGGAACAGCGGCCTACAGTTCCAGTCCATCCTTTACTTATTGGAACGTTGCTCACGGGACACCCGTGCCGACCAGGCAAAAGACAACCAATAGAGCAACAGAAGCACAGAAAGGAACTGCGCAACACGGGCAATGATGTCACCATGACGTACATAGAACGTCAGTTCATCATTCAGATTCAGACTCCCCCGCAGCGCACTTTCCTCCCACCATTGGGTTTGAGCTACGATATCTCCGCGTTGATTGATCAATGCGGAGATACCTGTATTGGCACTCCTGGCAATACTTCTGCGCAATTCGATGGCCCGAAGGCGGGCGTAACTCAAGTGTTGACGATAACCGGGTGTATCTCGCCACCAACCGTCATTGGTAATGATGGACATCACTTGTGCTCCTTGCAGTACATAGCCACGGCAATAATCCCCATAGACCGACTCATAGCAGATAGCCGTACCGATCCGGGTACTGTCACTGGCGGTGAAGATACTGATCTCTGGCTGCTTGCCATAACTGTTGACCGTTCCTCCCAAGTTGATGGCCAATTGGCCAAAACGGGAAATGGTCTTCGGGAAAGGGAGAAATTCAGCAAAAGGAACCAGTTTCGACTTGTGGAAAATATCATGGTTACCCTCAGCATCCAGGATCAAGGAGGCATTGAAGGAATCGTACCAATAACCTTCGGCCGGCCGGGCCGTCAATGTCGGCCGGGAGGTTCTGGAGGAACCCGGATAAGTATCCCAGGGATAATACCGGACCGTGATGGCACCAAAGACAAAATTGACAGAGGGATGGTCGTCCAGAAATTCGGCAAAACGTTTGACCGTAGAGAATTTCGTCACGTGCTCTTCGTCAATGGTCCAGGTAAAGGTCTCTGGCGCGATGGCAAAGCAGGTCGAATCGGTGACCACAGATTCCGCCAGGTTCAACAGGATCTGATCCTGACGTTCCCGGCTATATCCTTTGAATTTACCGACATGAGGCTCGATATTGGGTTGAAGTACAATGAATTCACGCGGATTGACCTCCTCCTGGTAATGGGCATACCTGACCTGGGAGAAAGCAATCGGCACCATAGTACCCACCAACAAGCCAATCAGCCAGGCATACGCAAGTCGCGGGGCAGGAGCATCATCCCGGAACAACGGCACCAGACGAAACAGACACAACACCCGAAACAGAGCGATGTTGACCAGCCAGATCCACAAGGTCCCCCCCAAAGTGCCGGTCCACTCATACCACTGCACCCAACGGACGGTATTGGCAAAAGAATTCCCCAACATCAACCACGGAAACGAAAGTTCGGAATCGGTATAGAAATACTCCCAACCAATCCACATTGACACCAGAAAGATGTAGGGCAACAATTTAAAAGAGCGGTCACCCCGCTGCTTGTCCAACTGGTAACGGAACATCCTGAAAAGCACAAAGATAAATCCCATCTGAGCGGTATTGCCCACCAACGCGCCCAATGCGCCCACCCAAGTCGCATAACGCAGCCACATGATGGTGAGCAGGTTCCAACAGCCAAAAAACAAAAAGCACAACCAGCCCCTGTGTTTTTTCCCTTCTTCGTACCAGAAACGCTCCAGGATCAGGAAGGGCACCCATGCAAACAAGGCCATGAACCCACAATGCTGATTCAAAAAGGGCATGGACAAGAACAACACCGAAAGGAGAAACAATCCCCAACGGAGCAAGAATGAACGATAGGATGGAATACTTTTCATGATTTCTATGGTAGTTACGGACAAAGATACAGACTTTTCTTCTATATTTGCATTCTCTACTTCTTCTGAAGCAAATGATGAATAATATGATTGAAGTCCTGATAAAAGGAATCATTGTTGGATTGGGTGCCTCCATTCCCCTAGGGCCCTTGGGGGTATTGTGTATCCAAAAGACCTTGAGCAAAGGCAGATGGGCCGGAGTCTTTACCGGTCTGGGCGGTGCCGTATCCGACCTGTTCTTCTCCGCATTGGCACTCTTCGGTTTGTCCATGATTCAGGAATGGCTGGACCGCAATGACACCATCATTTCATTGATCGGTGGCATCATCATCGTTGCCATCGGTGTGAGCGTCTTTACCACAAACCCCATCAAACAACTGCGTCAACCCAAGGAAATCAACAAACGTTACTGGGGGGATTTCCTTTCCTCTCTGGCCATGACCATCACCAACCCTGGAGCCCTGCTGCTGTTGCTGGGCCTGTTTACGTTTGTCGGTATTGACCTGAGTGAAAAATCCTTCGTCACCATATCAGTTGTTATGGGAGGTGTCCTTTTGGGAGCCATGATCTGGTGGGTAGCCCTCGCCAGCATCATCAACGCATTCCGCAACCGCTTCCGCCTGCGGCAAATGATTGCCATCAACCGGATTGCCGGGGTCATCATCGTCATTCTGGGTATGCTTTACGGATTGAAAGGACTCATTCAGTCCATTGCCAACCAGTTGCTCTGATTGTTTACCGTTACCGGTAGCCCCGTACCGCTTGGGTTGTTCTGCTGTCAGCCGATGGAGTAATAGCGGAAACCCTCTTTGAGCAATTCTTCGCGGTCATAGATGTTCCGGCCATCCACAACGATCGGAGTGCGCATCAGAGAGCGGATCCGACGCCAGTCCGGCAAACGGAACTGTTTCCATTCTGTCACCAGAGCAATAGCATCCGCCTGGGTCACTGACTCATAGACATCAGTGGTATACCGTATGGCATCGCCATACAAAGCTTTTGCTGCACGGATAGAAATCGGGTCCACCGCCACTACCTCGGCTCCGGCTTCCAACAGAAAATCAAGGGTTACCAGTGAAGGGGCTTCCCGCAAGTCATCCGTTCCGGGTTTGAACGACAATCCCCACAAGGCAATTCGTTTTCCGGCCAGCTGTCCCTCAAAAGCATCTTTCAGTTTACGATAAACCACTTTTTTCTGCTCCCGGTTGACCCGTTCAACAGCTTGGATGATCTGCATATCATAACCATAGTCGGAGGCCGTCTGTACCAAGGCATTGACATCCTTGGGAAAACAAGATCCGCCATAACCGCAGCCGGGATATAGAAATTTGCTGCCGATACGCGCATCGGTTGCCATCCCTTGCCGCACCATCCGGACATCCGCCCCACTGAGTTCACACAAGGTGGCAATCTCATTCATGAAGCTGATGCGGGTAGCCAACATGGCATTGGACGCATATTTGGTCATTTCGGCAGACAACACATCCATGAAAATCACCCGATAATTATTCAACAGGAAAGGCCTGTACAGCAAGGACATCATCCGACGCGCCCGCTCGCTTTCCACACCGATCACCACCCGGTCCGGTGTCATAAAATCTTTTTTGGCCGTTCCTTCTTTCAGAAATTCTGGATTGGAGGCCACATCAAATTCAACATGGACCCCCCTCGCAACAAGTTCGTCCCGCACGAGTTTTTCGAGCCGGTGAGCAGTTCCAACGGGCACGGTACTCTTGGTCACCAGCAGGGTATAGCGTTCAATGTGCTGTCCAAAAACACGGGCAACTTCCTCAACCGCAGAAAGGTCTGCGCTACCGTCTTCCCGGGACGGTGTACCTACAGCAATAAAGACCACCTCAACATCCTGAATACAGGAGGCCAGAGAAGTGGTAAAATGGAGACGGCCGGCGGCATGATTCTGTTCCACCATTTCCTGAAGACCTTCTTCGTAAATGGGAACAATCCCGCGGGACAATCCTTCGATTTTCGCTTGATCCACATCCACACAATACACCTCTACCCCCATTTCTGCGAAACAAGCGCCTGACACCAACCCGACATAACCGGTACCGACAACAGCAATCTTCATACACGATCGTTTTATTTAATAGCAAAGATACAAAGTTGCACCAAATCGCGCATATTTTTTGCATCTTTGCAGAAAACTAACTACTGGAATCTATGCATATAGGTATATTTCATTTCGAGGGCCTGCTCATTGGTCTGGCCACTTTTTTCATCATCGGACTCTTTCACCCCATCGTCATCAAAACCGAATACCATTTTGGCGTCCGTTGCTGGTGGCTCTTTCTGATAGCCGGCCTGTTATTTACCCTGGCCGCCCTGCTGACTGCCCATACCACCTTGGCAGCCATTCTCGGGGTCACGGCATTCTCCTGCTTCTGGAGCATCTTGGAACTATTTGAACAACGGGAACGGGTACGCAAAGGATGGTTCCCCAAAAAAGAAAAAAAGCAATAATCCATGAAACAATTGGTTACCCTTCTCTCCTTTCTGGTCATCAGTCTGAGTGCTGATGGACAGATTCTCTACAGGATTACCGGAAACGGACTAGATAAACCCTCCTACCTGATGGGCACGCACCATCTTTGTCCCGGGTCTTTCTGTGACAGCCTGCCGGGTTTTAATCAGGCCTTTGAGCAAGTGGAAAGAATCTGCTGCGAAATCGACATGATCCACCAGTCGCCAGCCCAGGCACAGGCTTTGTACCAGCACATGATCCTGCCGGAAGGACAGACCCTGGCCTCGCTCTACACCGAAGAGCAGCGTCAACAACTGGACCAGTGGCTGAAACCCTATTTCGGTGGAGGAACAGAAATACTGGTCAACCTCAAGCCGGTCACGGTCATGATCAATGTACAGAACCAGATTCTGACCAAAGCCATGCCTAAAATCACTACGGAACCGGGGATTGACGTCTATCTGCAGCAGCTGGCCGTTGATCGGAACAAAGAAATTGCCGCATTGGAAACCATGGAATTCCAAATGGAAATGCTCTACAATGAGCCGCTGGAAGAACAAGCGGAAGCCTTGCTGGCCATTTTTCAGAACGAAGACTTGGAAACCATCAGCCTGGAATTGACCGATGCCTACCGTAGCCAAGATATCCGCGCCATCAAACGGCTCATCCGAAAGGAGAGCGGCGGTAAAGAAAGCTACAACAAAATGATCAAATCCAGGAACTTGAACTGGATGGAACAGATTCCCCAACTCATCAGCCAACAACCGACCCTGATTGCTGTCGGAGCCGGCCATCTTCCTGGGCGATACGGTCTGATCCGCCAACTCAAGAAAGCCGGTTACACGGTCGAAGCAGTCCGCTGATTCTTTTGTAACAAACCGTTGATTTTTCCATACAGATCCGGACGGATCTTGTAGGAGACATCGCACTGCAAATACGCTTGCTGGGCACTGGCTGCCCGCAGTTTTGCTTCGTTCATCAAATCATAGGTCTTTGCCACGTAATTTCCCAAGCGATTTTTCTCCAAAGGAAATCCCGCTTTCTGCCGGAGTGCTTTCAACGCTCTGCGTCTGGCAAAAAATCCGGCATCATTCCACAGAGCAAAGGTATCTTTGGCCAATTGATGTAGAGCAGCAGCTTCTACGGCTTTCTCTTCGGCTTCCTGATAACGTTGTTCAAACAACTGCCGGCGCAGTGTCAACTGCTGATCCAAGGCAACCGGATCATAGCCGCGTTCTATACGACCGCTTTGATGCACTTCTTCGTAGAGTCGGATAAAGTCCCGGGCAGCCTCACAATATCCTTGAAAAGATGGCAGGTCATAACCCTTTTCAATGTGCTCCAAGAGACTGTCATACAGATCATACGCCCTCACCTGTTCATCCAGGCCAAGGCTTGCATCGGACATCAGCCGACGCAAGTCCCGGGTACAGGCTACAAGCTGATCCACTAATAAAGATGTCTTCATCATCCCTTCCCCAAAAGACAAGCCTATTTTTTCTGGTCAAAAAGCCACTGCATAAAGTCGGGGTAGTTGAAAGCCGGGTTCCAACTGCCATGTGTGCATCCCGGAAACTCAATGTACTCAACATCCGCCCCCAGGCTACGCAACATCCGGTAGGCCTCGC
>CALCYB010000133.1 GCA_937906485.1 uncultured Rikenellaceae bacterium | reverse complement strand
CAAGATCATTGGCAACAAGAACATCATCATCCCTTGGGCTGATCTTTCCGATCGTCTCAAGCTCGGTCAGTTTATTGCCCTTGTCAACGAGGCACAACCTCTTTTGGCGCAACACGGCATCACACTCTCCTCCCACAACCACAAGGATGAGTTCCTGCCCAATAAGGCAGGTCAAATTCCGCACGAAGTGCTCCAAAGATGTACCAACATCAAGTTTGAGATCGACACCTTCTGGGCCTTCAACGCGGGCATCGACCCCATTGAGACCCTGAAGCGCCTGTCGGGCCGCGTCAAGGTCATCCACCTGAAGGACGGCATTGCCGCAAAGCCCGAACACCGGAACTACCTGGAATGGGGCAAGGGCGTGGAAGGCCGCTCCGTAGGCTCCGGCGAGGCACCCATCCTGGCAATCCGGGAATGGTGTCTTAAGAACAATGTTCTCATGGTCATCGAATCCGAGGGCCTGGACCCCACCGGCCCGGAGGAAGTGGGCCGCTGCATTCAGTATCTGCGCACCCTGGATTAAATCACACATTCAAAAGCCCGGCATTTTCGGAAGAAAGTGCCGGGCTTTTCCCGCTTTTACAGTCCCTCCCGCGGAATAATCTATGCGCGGTCCGGCTACAATTATTCCAAATCCCCAACAATGGTTCCCGGGGCGCCGGTGAACGCAGACAGGACCTCCACCCGAATCCCATATTCCCGGGCGAATTCCACGCTGCGGTCATGGAGCACCTGGGCACCGTTTTCGATCAGGGCCATCATTTTGTCATAGCCGATCCGGTCAAAGCGTACCGCATCAGAAAACATCCTGGGATCCCGGTCGTAGACTCCATCCACGTCGGTAAAGATCTGGCATTTGTCCGCTTTCAAATATGCTGCCAGGGCAACCGCCGTGGTATCGGAGCCGCCCCGTCCCAGGGTGGTCACGTCACCGTTTTCCGCCATCCCCTGGAACCCTGCGACCACCACCACGTTTCCGGCCCCCAGCTCCCGGAAGATCCGGGCCGTATCCACAGAGAGGATCCGCGCACTTCCGTAAACCTCATCCGTATGAATTCCGGCCTGCATTCCCGTCAGACTTACCGCAGGGCACCCCAACGCTCCCACCGCCATAGCAAACAGCGCCGCAGACATCTGCTCCCCTGCGCTTAAGTAGGCATCCATCTCCCGGACGGAACCCCGCTTGTTGATCTGGGTTGATCTTTGGATCATTTCGTCGGTGGTATCCCCCTGGGCGGATACCACGACTACCATTTGGCATCCCTGCATGGCAAGGCCGGCCACTCTTGCTGCC
>CALCYB010000132.1 GCA_937906485.1 uncultured Rikenellaceae bacterium | reverse complement strand
TTTTAACTTTGTTTACAAAAGTTTGCGTTGCAAACTAAAAATAAAAATTAAGAGGAAAAATTATGAAAAAACAAATTACTTTTCTTACAGCAATATTATTTGCAGTAAGTACATTAATTGTGAGTTGTACTCCAGAATCACATACTCACACTTTTTCAGAAGAATGGAGTTATGACGAAACAAATCACTGGCACGCAGCAACTTGTGAACACAATGAAGAAAAAAGTGAGCTTGCTGAACATCGCTTTGGAGACTGGATTGAACGAGTTGTTCCAACAGAATATACGGAAGGTTGGCAAGAAAGATTTTGTATCGAATGTGGATATAGAGAGGTAAACGATGTTCCCAGATTAGAACATGTACATAGATTTTCAGAAGAATGGACTTATGATGAATATGGGCATTGGCATGTTGCAATTTGTGACTGTGAATTTGTGTATGTCGAAAAAATAGATCATAACTTTGGAGATTGGTCTGTAACTGTATTTCCAACAGAAACTACAGAGGGGTTGCAAGAGAGATTTTGTACAGACTGTGGATATAAAAATGAAGAAATAATTGAAAAAATCGAACATGGTCATTTCTTTTCTGAAACAATGGATTATAATGAAAGTTATCATTGGTACAAATGTTGGTGTGGTGAAAAAAAAGATGAAGCTGAACATGTTTTTGGAGAACCGGAAACTCAAGAAGATGATTATGTAGATGATGATGTTCTTGATGGTTTCCGGCCAGGCGACCAGGATCAGACCGGCAATGATAGCTGCTACTGCGCGGGAATATCCGAAGGTCCGGTCGTAAAGGGCACTGAAAATTTTCATATTTAGCCTAAATTAAATGATTTGCAAAAATACAAAAAAAATGCCGTGGAGGAATAAAAAAAGACAACCGCTTTGCTGCGGTTGCCTTTCGGGGTGATTGTCTTTCGGGTGGAAGATGGGATTCGAACCCACGACCCCTAGTGCCACAAACTAGTGCTCTAACCAACTGAGCTACATCCACCATGTTCCCTTCTAAAGGAAGGGACTGCAAAGGTAGGTATTTTTTTTAAATAACCATATCTTTTTTGAAAAAAATATATACTTGCTGAAATAGCACTAAAATTAGGCTGAGTGTTTCAGAATTTTAGTATATTTGTTGTCCGTTTAATGAACTAATACATTTTTCAAAAATAAACCTTTATGGCTCGCGAAATTAAATTCTCTCTTGTCTACCGAGACATGTGGCAATCGTCAGGGAAATATGTCCCGATGGTCCATCAGTTGAAACAAATTGCTCCCGTTATCATTGACATGGGTTGCTTTGACCGTGTTGAGACCAATGGTGGTGCATTTGAACAAGTAAACCTGTTGTTCGGAGAAAACCCGAACAAGGCTGTCCGCGAATGGACGGCTCCCTTTAATAAGGTGGGTATCCAGACACACATGTTGGAACGTGGTCTGAACGCTTTGCGTATGTTCCCTGTTCCGGCCGATGTTCGTGCATTGATGTACAAAGTGAAAGCAAAGCAAGGAACGAACATTTCCCGTTCTTTCTGCGGCTTGAATGACCATCGTAACCTGAAGCTTTCTGTGGAATTTGCGAAAGCAGGCGGTATGATTTCTCAAGTTGCCCTCAGTATCACCTACTCTCCGGTTCATACGGTTGAGTATTATATGGACCTGGTGGACAAGGTAGTCGCTTACGGATGTGATGAAATCTGCTTGAAAGACATGGCAGGTATCGGCCGTCCGGCATTCCTGGGCCGTTTGACCAAAGCCATCAAGACCAAATATCCCCATATCAAGGTACAATACCACGGACACACCGGTCCCGGTTTCTCTCCGGCCTCCATGTTGGAAGTGGCTCGCGCCGGTGCGGATTACCTGGACGTAGCTATTGAACCGCTGGCATGGGGTAAGGTTCACCCGGATGTGATCACCATCCGTGAAATGTTGAAAGACGACGGATTCCTGGTGAAGGACATCAACATGGATGCCTACATGGAGGCGCGTCGTCTGACCCAATCCTTCTGCGATGATTACCTCGGTTACTTCATCGATCCGGGTAATGCCCACATGTCCTCCCTGTTGGTGGGTTGCGGCCTGCCCGGTGGTATGATGGGATCCATGATGGCTGACTTGAAAGGTTTCCATGGAGCCATCAACAGTTCACTGCGTAACCAAGGCAAGAAGGAAGTAACCTTGAACGACCTGGTGGTGATGTTGTTCCAGGAAGTGGAATACGTATGGCCTCGTTTGGGTTATCCTCCGTTGGTGACACCGTTCAGCCAATACGTGAAGAACACCGCCTTGATGAACCTGATGCATACGTTGAAGGGCGAACCTCGTTGGACGACCATCGACAAGGATACCTGGAACATGATTTTGGGCAAGACCGGTCAGCTGCCGGGCCAATTGGCACCGGAAATCGTGCAACTGGCAAAAGAAAAAGGCCTGGAATTCTACACCGGCGACCCGCAAGCTGCGTTCCCGGACGAATTGGACCGCTTCCGTAAGGAAATGAAGGAAAACAACTGGGACTTTGGCCAAGACGACGAAGAATTGTTCGAATTTGCAATGCACGAAAGACAATATCGCGACTACAAGAGCGGTATCGCCAAAAAACGTTTTGAACAAGAACTCGAACAAGCCAAGGAAAAAGCAGGTGCGCCGAAGATTACCGTACGTCCTGTTGTTGAAATGCCGAAATTCGATGTGGATGCTGTCGTGGCCAAGTACCCGAATGCATTGCCGCTCCAGTCTCCGGTAAAAGGACAGTTGATCTGGCAGTACGATGTGACTGATAAATCCACTGCTCCCAATGTAGGTGAAGCCGTTAAAGAAGGTAAGGCAGTATGTTTCGTTCAAGCCTACTACGGTATGGAAGAAGTGAAAGCTTCCAAAGACGGCAAGATCGTTTACGTGGCAGCAAAACAAGGACAACAAGTAGATAAGGGCGAAATTGTTGCATTTGTTGAATAATTTCCCCAAAACGCAGAAAGGCGGTCTGTACTTCGGGACAGACCGCCTTGTTTTTATAGTTGTGTTGGCCTAATCGGTTCTTTCTGGGAGTAAACCGAGTAGCGCCTTACCACAGCAGGAGGCCCGCAAGACCTCCTGCTATAAGCAGGTGGATGGGGTTGGCCTTAAAGAAGAGACAGGCAGCGAAACTGATGCCGAAAATGGTCCAGCTTTTCCAGTCAATGAAGTTGTCCGGGGTGATTAGCAGGACAGCAGCAGCACCGATCATGCCGACAATGATGGGTTTGAGCCAAGCCAATGCGTTGGCTACCCAGCGGTTGTTTCTAAATTTCTGGAAAAGGATGCAGATCCACAGGACGACCAGAAACGAGGGGAGAACAACGGCGGTTGTGGCGGTCAAGGAACCGAGAAAACAGCAGAAGGGGGAATACCCCAGTTGCTCAAGTACCGAGTAGCCGATGTGGGTTGCGCTGTTGATGCCGATCGGTCCGGGGGTCATTTGGGAGAGGGCAACAATATCTGTAAACTCCGAGGCGGATATCCATTGGTGGACCACTACGACTTTGTTCTGGATCAGCGACAGCATGGCGTAGCCGCCTCCAAAGGTAAAGAGACCGATGATGAAAAAGGTCGAGAACAATTCAAAAAAAATCATAGGTTGTCGGTGGTTTTGTGGAGGGTCCATGCCGTATAGCCGATGGATCCAATCAAGGTACATGCAATGATGAGTGCCGGAGATACGCCGGCGAAGGAAATCAGGGCAAGGCAGCCTAAGGCGATGGCTCCGGTTTTCAAGTTGAGATTGTTGCGTCTTGCCAGGTTGATCATGGGGACCAGGATGACCGCAACTACTACCGGTCGGATGCCTTGGAAAATTCGCTCGACAATCGGATTTTCTTTGAAGTCGGTAAAGACGGAGGCAATCAGCAGCATGATCAGGAAAGGAGCGATGATGCAGCCGATGCTGGCAACGAGGCTGCCGACAACACCTTTGATCCGGTAACCGATAAAGATGGAGATGTTGACCGCCAGTAGGCCGGGTGCTGACTGGGAAATGGCAATGACGTCTGTAAAATCTTCGGCATTGATCCATTTTCTTTTTTCCACGACTTCTTTTTCGATGATCGGAATCATCGCATATCCGCCACCGATGGTAAAAGCTCCAATCTTGGCAAAGCAAGAAAACAATTTCCAATACATGACGCAAAGGTAGATAAAAATACATTAAAAGACTAATCATCTGATTGTCTGATGAATGGTTGTTTTGCTGAGAAAATGTTGAAAAAAAATTCAAAAAAAGTTTCAAAAAAATTTGGAGGGTTGGGAAATTGCCTCTATATTTGCAGCCCGTTTCGGAAATGAGACGGTCAAAAACAAAGTTCATTGAAACATTGATGAGAGAAAAGGTAGAGGTTATATAATTGTAGTACAATAAAAAACCTCGTCAAAAAACAATCTTTGTCAGGACAGCTTGAGATATTAAAAAAATAATATACAATGAAGAGTTTGATCCTGGCTCAGGATGAACGCTAGCGGC
>CALCYB010000131.1 GCA_937906485.1 uncultured Rikenellaceae bacterium | reverse complement strand
GTGTTAAGCCTGCCGCTAGCGTTCATCCTGAGCCAGGATCAAACTCTTCATTGTATATTATTTTTTAATATCTCAAGCTGTCCTGACACCTTTGATTCGTACCAGTGTACCCCACTTACGCAGCAAGTGTACACCAGAAACCCCGAATCGACGATTATTGCTTCTATCGGTACTTGTTGTACTTGTTCTTCATTCTTTCAATCAACTTTTCCTTCCTTCAGGTCACTTCCTTTCCGAAAGGGACCGCAAAGATAGAGCGTTTTTCCTCTCCCTCCAAATTTTTTTCAAACTTTTTTTGAACTTTTTTTGAGAAAAAATCGAACCCATTTCTCAATCATTTGATTCATAACAGAATAAGAAAAACGCCTTTTTAAAGAAAAAAAATACAGCGCGCGAATTCCCTAAAAAATATCTATCTTTGGTTGTTTATATATAGATAGAGTATAATCCATGACTAGTGCTTCACAAGATAAAAAGATTGTCATCATCCCCACATACAACGAAAAGGAAAACATAGAGAAGATGATTCGCAAGATCCGCTCGTTGAAACAGGATTTTCACTTGCTGATTGTCGATGACGGATCACCCGACGGCACCGCCGATATCGTAAAGAACCTTCAGAAAGAGTATCCTGAAGGCCTGTATCTATTGGAGCGTAGCGGCAAACAAGGCCTGGGTACGGCCTACATCGCTGGCTTCCGCTGGTGTCTGTCCCATGGCTATGACTACATTTTTGAAATGGATGCGGATTTCTCGCACAACCCGGATGACCTCTGCCGTCTGTACCTGGCTTGCCATCAGCAGGGAGCCGACCTGTCCATCGGATCCCGCTACTGCAAGGGCATCGGTGTCCGTGACTGGCCGATTGGCCGCATTCTGATGTCGTACGGGGCCTCCAAATATGTGCGCGTTGTTCTGGGCATGGAAGTCTATGATACCACCGCCGGTTTTGTCTGCTACACCCGTCGTCTGTTGGACCGCATTGACCTCGACAAAATCCGGATGAAAGGCTACGGTTTCCAGATCGAAATGAAATACAACGCCTACAAACTGGGATTCCGGATCCAGGAAGTCCCCATCATTTTCACGGACCGAAAAGAAGGCGTCTCTAAAATGAGCAGTTCCATTTTCGGAGAAGCATTCTGGGGAGTGCTCAAACTCCGGTTCAGAAAAATAACCCCCAAACCGTAACGCGGATATGAACAATACCGATACCCTGATGAACCCAACCGAGGATACCCTGATGAACCCAACCGATGATACCCTGATCAAAAATGCTACCCTGATCAACGAAGGACGACAATTCGTGGCCGATGTATGGATCCGGGGCAGACGCATCCATAAAATTGGCTCCATTACCTGCGAACAGGTTCCTGCCGACAGTCAAATCA
The DNA here is from genome assembly GCA_937906485.1 of uncultured Rikenellaceae bacterium. Taxonomy (GTDB): domain Bacteria; phylum Bacteroidota; class Bacteroidia; order Bacteroidales; family UBA932; genus JAGCJX01. The sequence goes on along the minus strand of CALCYB010000131.1, from coordinate 12,322 downwards.
TCCAAGCACAAGGAAAATACCTGATTCCCGGTCTGATTGATGAACATGTGCATTTCCGGGATCCGGGAGCCACGCATAAAGGAGATCTGGAAAGCGAGAGCCGTGCAGCCGTACTGGGTGGCATTACCTCCTACCTGGATATGCCCAACAACAATCCTCCAGCTGTCAGCCGTAGGGCCCTGGAAGAAAAGCTGGACCTGGCTGCACAGAAGTCATGGGCAAATTATGGTTTCTACCTGGGATTGAACAACATCAACCAGCAGGAAGCTTTCCGGCTGGACCTGCATCGACATTGCGGCATCAAATTGTTCATGGGTTCATCTACCGGCAACATGTTGGTGGACCGGGAGGAAACCCTCAAACAGCTGTTTTCAGATTTTGAAGGAGTCATGGGGTTGCACTGCGAAGACGAGACCTGCATCCGGGAAGCGACCCGACTGGCCAAAGAAAAATATGGGGAACAGATTCCTTTTAGGGAACATCCACACATCCGTAGCAGGGAAGCTTGTATCCGCTCAACCCAAAAAGCATTGGCTCTGGCGGAAAACGGTCGTTGCCACATCCACATCATGCACATCAGCACCCGGGAAGAGCTGGAACTGATACGGGACGCCAAACAACGCAACATCCGCGTCACGGCAGAGACCTGTCCCAATTACCTGTGGTTTGATGAACGTGACTATGACCGGATGGAATACCGGCTCAAATGTAACCCGGCCATCAAATCCGCCGACGATCGGATGGCATTGCTTCGCGCTGTGCGCGATGGCCTCATCGATACCATCGGGACGGACCATGCGCCCCACCTGCTGGAAGAAAAACAACAACCCTATGCTTCGTGTCCCTCCGGCATGCCTTCCATCCAATTCTCCTTGGCAACCATGATTGAACTCAGTCTTCAAGGCCATTTCGATCTGCCGACCCTTGTAGAGAAAATGTGTCATGCACCTGCCCGGATTTTCAAGATTGAAGACCGGGGTTTCCTTCGTGAAGGAGCTTATGCCGACCTGGTACTGCTGAGCATCGATCCAGAAAACCGCCGTCCTCCCATCCAACCCCGGGATTTGGCAGGCAAATGCGGCTGGTCCCCTTATGAGGGCGTTGCATATGCCACCCGTATTGAATATACCTGGGTCAACGGAAAAGCTGTGGTTGCCCAAGGCCAACTGACCGACATTCCAAAAGCGGGCCTTGCCCTCACCTATCACCGTTAACCGATGGACCGTAACCTGTCAAGATCCTATCTGCTGATCATCCTCAGCGTTGTTTTCTGGGGATTTTCCTTCATCGGCACCAACATTCTCATTCGGGAGAATATTCCTCCGGTCGTTTTTTTGCTGCTTCGCATCAACATCGCCGGCTGGCTGCTGCTGATTTTCGGCAAGCTGACCCGACAACTCCAACACATTGACCGGAAAGACTGGAAATGGCTGTGGCTCTTGTCATTCTGCGAACCATTCGCCTATTTTCTGGCCGAGACCTATGGACTGATGGCAACCGAATCACCCACACTGACAGCTCTGGTCATTGCGACCATTCCCTTGTTCTCCCTTCTGGTCGGACGAGTCTTCTTCCATGAACAACTGTCCAAACGCAACATATTGGGCATATTGCTCACGCTGCCAGGCGCCGCGCTGATGGTATTCAACGGCAACGGGATCAGTGCAAAACACGGATGGGGGATTCTGATTCTGCTGATTGCTGTCACCTCAAGTGTCTCTTATGCCTCCATGGTCAAGACCTTGAGCCGACGCTACAACAGCATTACCCTGACCACCTATCAGTTTGTTCTGGGCGGTCTGCTGTTCTTTCCTCTGTTGGGCACCGTTGACTGGAGTACCTTTGCACTGCACAGCCTGACCTTGCCCAAAGTATGGGGATCCATTCTCTCGCTGGCTATTCTTTGCTCCTGCTGTGGGTTCTGCTTCTATGTGGAAGCCGTCAAACACATCGGTATGAGCAAAACCGTCGTCTTTACGGCCTTGATTCCTGCTGTATCGGCACTAGCCTCCTACCTGATGGGCATCGAGACATTCAATTCCCAGCAGATTGGGGGCATCGCTGTGGTCACCCTGGGGGTTATTCTTTCCCAGATGTCACCAAAGCCAGGCCGATCCGACCACGTTTAAGGTCCACTTCCACCACGCGCACCTGAATGTGCTGATGAATCTTCAGGACCGTATTCGGATCCTGGACAAACTTCTTGCCCATCTGGGAGACATGGATCAAGCCGTTCTGCTTGATACCAAAATCCACAAATGCACCAAAGTTGGTCACATTCGTCACAATCCCAGGCAGTTGCATCCCAACAACCAGGTCCTCTATCGTCTTGACATCTTCTGAAAACTCAAAGACTTTCAAGGTATCACGCGGATCACGCCCGGGTTTGGCCAATTCTTTCATGATGTCCTGCAAGGTCAGCATCCCGACTTGATCCGACACGTAGTGTTTCAGCGGAATCTGGCTGCGCAGGGTCTCATCTTTGATCAGTTGCGCGACATTTACACCCGCATCCGAGGCCATCTTTTCAACCAAAGCGTAGCGCTCCGGGTGAACAGCCGAGTTATCCAAAGGGTTCCGGGCTCCCGGTATCCGAAGGAAACCGGCACACTGTTCAAAGGCCTTTTCTCCCAAGCGTTTGACCTTCAACAAGTCACGACGACATTGAAAAGCTCCGTTCTCGGTCCTGTAATCCACGATATTTTGAGCAAGAGCCGGGCCGATGCCCGAAACATAACTCAACAAGTGACGACTGGCTGTATTCAGATTGACCCCTACGTTGTTGACACAACTTTCCACCACACCATCCAGACGTTCTTTCAACAACGCCTGGTCCACATCGTGCTGGTATTGTCCCACGCCAATGGATTTGGGATCAATTTTCACCAGCTCTGCCAAGGGATCCATGATCCGCCGACCGATGGACACGGCTCCCCGGACCGTCACATCATAATCAGGAAATTCTTCACGCGCAACCGGTGAAGCGGAATAAACCGATGCCCCGTCTTCGCTTACGCTGTACACCCGCACCCCTTCCGGCAGAGCCATCCGTTTGATGAATGCCTCGGTTTCCCGACCGGCAGTACCATTACCAATGGCAATGACTTCGATCTCATAAGCCTCCAACATGGAAGAGAGTTTACGCATAGCCAGGGTCTTCTCGCTGACCGGCGGGTGAGGATAGATCGTCTCATTGTGCAACAAAGTCCCTTGTGCGTCCAGGCAGACCACCTTGCAACCGGTACGGAAACCGGGATCAATGGCCAACACCCGTTTCTGTCCCAAGGGAGGTGCCAGCAACAACTGGCGGAGATTTTCTCCAAACACGCGAATGGCTTCCAAATCGGCCTTCTCTTTGATCAGATGGAAGGTCTCATTCTCAATGGAAGGATGCAACAGACGCTTGTAGGCGTCTTCAACGGCCAGATGAATCTGCTCATAGGTGTTCCGGGTATACTTTTCCTGGGCAACCATACGTTCAATCCGTCCCACCTGCGTGGGGCCGTCCATCTCCACTTTCAAGCTAAGGATACCTTCTGCCTTGGCACGAAGCACCGCCAACACACGGTGCGAAGCCGCGCGATGCAGGGGTTCTGAAAATTCAAAGTAATTGCGGTATTTGGCCACTTCTTCCTGTTCCGGATCCACACCTTTGGCCAGACGGGCCACCAACCGGCCATACTTGAGGTATCCCTGACGCAAATCTGCACGGACAGCCGCCATCTCGGCCACCTGTTCTGCAATGATGTCCCGCGCATACGCCAACGCCTGTTCTGCGTCCTGCACCTGCTCATTCAGGTAAGCCGGCACATCGCGCTGCGGATCCCGAAGCTTTGATGCAAGCAGATCCTTGGCCAACGCCTCCATGCCCATTTCCTTGGCCACCGTAGCACGCGTCTTGCGTTTGGGACGATAAGGAAGGTACAGGTCTTCCAGGACTTGAGGGTCCACACAATCGTCAATGGCCTGCTGCAGATCGGGGGTCATTTTCTCCTGCTCCCGGATGGTTTCTACGATAGAAGCCTTGCGTTTCTCCAGATCCAGAAACCGCTGATGCCAATATTTCAATTCCGCTACCTGGGCTTCATCCATTCCTCCCGTCCGTTCCTTCCGGTAACGGGAAATAAAAGGAACGGTAGCTCCTTCTTCCAATAAAGTAATACCTTGCTCTACTTGCCATGCTTTAACTCCCAGTTTCTCGCAAAGCAAATTTACATAGACTGCTTTCATGATGTCGGTTTAATCGTGGGAAACCTGCTGCAACTGTTCCCGGTAAGAAGAAAAAATCTTTGATTTTGAGATAAAGCCCTGATACATGCCATCGCTATCCACCACCGGCAAGTTCCAGACCGCGGATTTTTCAAATTTTTCCATAACACTCTCCATGTGCTCGTCATCCAGGACACGAATTTCACAAAGGCGCATCAGTTCATAGACCTTGACCTGATCGTATTTGGATTGGTCAAACATGATGGAACGGATGTCATCCAAGGCGATGATACCCATGAATGTCCCTTTCTTGTCTACAACCGGATAGAGATTCCGTTTGGACTGGGCAACAATACGTACCAGATCCCTCAGCGTATAATCCAGTTCTACTTTCATAAAATCCCGCTCGATGAGTTCTGCCGTACTCAACAAAGTCAGTACGGCCTGATCGCTGTCATGAGTCAACAGTTGCCCATTCTTGGCAATCCGCTTGGTGTAGATCGAATACGGCTCAAACAGACGGATCGTCGCAAAGGAAATGGTTGATGAGATAATCAGCGGCAGCAGCAGCGCATACCCACCGGTAATGTCGGCAATCAAGAAGATGGCGGTCATCGGAGCCTGCATTACGCCCGCCATCAGTCCGGCCATCCCGACGAGAACGAAATTGGCTTCGGGCAAAGAGGTAAATCCGGTCAGGTTAATGAAACGGGATAAAATAAATCCGGCAATACCCCCTACGATCAAAGTAGGACCAAAGGTTCCCCCAACACCACCTCCGGCATTGGTAAAGGACATGGCAAAGACCTTAAAAATCAAAACTAAGGCAAAGAAAATCGGCACAAACCACTCCCAATCCAACAAACTCCCGAAGATCGTCTGGTTGAAGCAGGATTCGGGATCGGCATGCAACAGGTGAATCAAGGAATCATATCCTTCCCCGAACAACGGAGGAAAGATGAAAATCAGGATTCCTAAAGACAGGGCACAAATCGCCCATCGCTTGTAGGGATTGACGATGGATTTGATCTTGTCTTCCAGCCGCAAAGTCATGCGTGTAAAATACAGGGAGACGAAACCGCAAAAAACACCCAACAGGATGTAATAAGGTATATTGCCCAACAGATAGTGGTCAACCGAACTTGAAAAAGAGACATCCTGCCCCAGAAACAGGTAGGAAACCGTTGTCGCTGTCACGGTAGAGATCAACAACGGCAGAATGGAAGTCATGGAGATGTTGAAAAGCAGAATCTCCAGCGTAAACAGGATACCGGCAATCGGAGCTTTGAAGATACCGGCCACCGCACCCGCTGCACCACAACCCAACAGAATGGTTCTGTGCTTGTAGGACAATTCCAGAATACGGGCAATGTTGGAACCGATAGCTGCTCCGGTATAGACAATCGGTGCTTCCGCTCCCACAGATCCCCCGAAACCGATGGTGACAGAACTGGCTGCAAGGGAAGTCCAGGTATTGTGAGGTTTGATGACCGAGCGTTTTTTGGAAACCGCCAGCAAGGCTTTAGTCACCCCATGACCGATGTCATCCCGGACAATGTATTTTACAAAAAGAAACGCCAATAACATCCCGATACCCGGCAACACCAGGTACATGAAACTCTCTTCAGGAGAGCCGAAGATGTAAATCAGCAGCCACTGTACAGCATGGATAAGGCTTTTTAGCAGAACTGACGCGAGACCACAACCGAGACCAACGACAAAAGCAAGAATCAGCAGTAATTGATTTTCCGGTAGTCCCTTGACATAGTGAGTAAACTTCTCCCAACGACTGTTATTCTTCCGAATCTTCATCGTCGGCAAAAGAGGTTGTGTTATCGTCAGGGAATCCTCCGTCTCCAGCATCTACGTCATCGTCGTCGTCACTGTCATTGAAGAGACCTTTTTCCACATCTTCGTAATCATCCACCCGAACATCAATTTTGATCAGGTAGATCGCTTCCGGTATCTCCAGTGACACCGCATAGAAGAACGAGCCGTCCGGTTTGGGTACCTTGATCAGATCCGACATATAATCCGCATATCCTTTCGGATATTTTTCTTTGAAAGCATTCATCAATTCGGCAGACATATTGGCGTAACTAACAACCAAACGCTTTTTCGCTGATGCAGAAGTCACAGGTTTTGCGCACATAGAAACTTGAAATGTACTTTGATTTATAATTGTTAATCCGAGTGCAATTATAATGTATTTTTTCTGTTACCACTATTTTTTTTGAAAAAAAACGATTTTTGTTGCCGCTTTCGTCCCTGATTCCTTTCCACGAAAAGCGGTTTCCCGGTTTTCAGGTCAAGTCCCGTATAAAACATCACCGAGGAGGCGGTCATCGGAGTCGGCATGAAATCCTGAACCTGGTCCATGTAAAGTCCCTTCAAGGCAGGATTGCGGGAAAGTGCCTGCATATCTTCCATCCGGCAACCAGGGTGACTGGAAATAAAATAAGGCACCAGCTGATAGTGGAGGCCCGCCTTGGCTGTAATCCGGTCAAAATGATGCCGCAGACGAACGAACAGCTCAAAAGTGGGCTTGGCCATGAGTTTCAGGACATGGTCTTCGGTATGTTCGGGGGCCACTTTCAAACGGCCGGACGTGTGTTTGAGGATCAAGGCCTTCAGATAGGGTTCAGAAGAGGCATCCACAAACCCATCCCGATTCAGAAAGAGATCATAACGGATACCGCTGCCAATGAACAGCCGCTTGATGCCGGGGATCTGTTCCAGCTGATGGTAAAGGGCCAAGAGCGGCTCATGCGAAGTCTGCAGGTTCTCACAACGGTTAGGAAACAGGCAGGATTTACGCACACAGCGGCCGCACAATTCCTGATTCTTCCCTTTGAGCCCATACATGTTGGCGGTCGGTCCGCCAATATCCGAAACCACCCCCTTGAAATCCGGCAAATGGGTCAATGCTTTTACCTCTCGCTGTATGGAGGCTGCAGAACGGCTCCGGATAAATTTTCCTTGGTGCGCTGCAATCGTACAGAAATTACAACCGCCAAAACAACCCCGATGGGTATTGATGGAGAATTTGATCATCTCATAGGCCGGAATGTGTTTGCCTTTGTAGCGCGGATGTGGGGCTTTGGTATAAGGCAGATCATAATACCGGTCTATTTCTTCGGGAGTCTCCGGCTCATAAGGAGGATTGACCACCAATGCCCGGTCCCCCACACATTCGATCATTCTGCGGGCCACTTTGCGGTTGGCTTCCAGTTCAATGTAATGGAAATTTTCCGCAAAAGCCTTGGGATCACGCTGACACACCTCAAAACTATGGAGTTCAATCTGCTTATCCCCTACTTTCAGTGATTTGGCGTAGCGGCTGCCCGACTCCAACCAAGCCAGTTGGGGGATGCTGCGGATCTTGCCCATTCCTTCCCCGTGCTCATAGGCTTTTGCCAAGGCCAACAAGGTTCGTTCTCCCATACCATAACTCAAGTAATCGGCACCACTGTCCACCAGTACCGACGGACGGAGGGTATCGCTCCAGTAGTCGTAATGGGTAAAACGGCGCAGGGAGGCTTCGATACCGCCGATGATCACCGGCACATCCGGATAGAGCTGCTTCAAGATGCGGCTATAGACGGTCACGGCATAATCCGGTCGCTGCCCGGCACGGCCATCCGGCGTATAGGCATCATCACTGCGCAGACGTTTGTTCGCGGTATAATGATTGACCATCGAATCCATGACTCCGGCATTGACGCCAAAAAAGAGACGGGGACGACCCAACTTCCTGAAATCCCGCAAATCATCCCGCCAGTTGGGCTGTGGTACCACCGCTACACGATAACCTTGAGACTGCAGGTAACGGGCTACAACGGCCGAACCGAAGGAGGGATGATCGATGAACGCATCACCGGAAAAGATGATGATATCAACGAAATCCCACCCCAACGCATCAATTTCCTTGCGTGAGGTGGGAATCATGTATGTCTTATTATCTGACATCTTACATTCTGTCCGGCAACTGAATTCCCAGCAAATCCATTGCTTTGCGCAGTACTTCAGCAATAACAGCAATCATTTTCAGCCGGTTGGCACGCACTTGTGCTTTCTCTTCCTTGAGGATGGAAGTGTCGTGGTAGTATTGGTTGAATTCCTTGGCCAATTCGTAAGCATAGTTGGCCACCAAAGCCGGAGACAAGGCGCGGCCGGCCTCCAGCACCTTGGCCGGGAAGTTGTTCAGCAACTTGATGATGTTCACCTCCTTGGGCAATAACGCAACTGCCTCACAAGCGGCTTGGATACCGGCATCCTGTGCTTTTCTGAGGATGGACTGGATACGGGCATGGGTATACTGGATAAAAGGACCGGTATTTCCGTTGAAGTCAATGGACTCACGGGGATCAAACAACATGGTCTTCCGGGGATCCACCTTGATGATGAAATATTTCAAGGCACCCAAGGAGATCATTTCAAAAAGACGGTGTTGCTCCTGTTCGTCCATATCAGCCAACTTGCCCAATTCCAATGAGGTTTCTTTGGCGGTCTGATACATCTTGTCCAACAGATCGTCGGCATCCACCACCGTCCCTTCGCGGGATTTCATCTTGCCCTGAGGCAATTCCACCATTCCGTAAGAAAGGTGATAAATGGAATCCGACCAGTCAAATCCCAATTTCTTCAGAATGAGTTTCAGGACTTGGAAATGGTAATTCTGTTCATTACCCACCACATAGATGTGTTCGTCCAGACTGTATTCTTCAAAGCGTTGACGAGCAGTACCCAGGTCCTGGGTCATGTACACGGAAGTGCCGTCTCCACGAAGCAACAGTTTACGATCCAGCCCGTCTGCAGTCAGGTCACACCAAACCGATCCGTCTTCTTGTTTTTCAAAGATGCCCCGTTCCAGACCATTGATCACCAACTCTTTCCCGAAGAGATAGGTTTGTGATTCATAGTAAGTCCGTTCAAATGAAATGCCCAGACGACGATAAGTTTCATCAAAGCCCTCATACACCCAGCCATTCATCATCTGCCACAAGGCAACCGTTTCCGGATCACCGTTTTCCCAAGCAAACAACATTTCCTGGGCTTCCTTCAACAAGGGAGCTTGTTTCTCTGCCACTTCCTTTTCCATCCCTCCGGCAACCAAGGCATCGATTTCTTCCTTCAGTTTGGTATTGAAGAGCACATAATAATCGCCCACCAGGTGGTCGCCTTTCTTGCCGCTGGTAGCCGGAGTTTCCCCGTTGCCCCAACGTTTCCAGGCCAACATGGACTTGCAGATGTGGATCCCCCGGTCATTGACCAGATTGACCCGGGTCACACGATGACCGCAAGCTTCCAGCAGTCGCGATACAGACCACCCCAAGAGGTTGTTGCGGATGTGCCCCAAGTGCAAAGGCTTGTTGGTATTCGGTGAGGAAAACTCAATCATGACGTTGCGTCCGGAGTCGGGTGCCTGGCCGAAATCGGGGTGCGCCACAATCGCAGCAAACACCTCATTCCAATAAGCATCGGAAAGCGAGAGGTTCAAGAAACCTTTTACCACATTGAAGTCCTTGATTTGAGGAAAGTTCTCCTTGAGATAGGCACCGATTTCCTGACCGGTGGCTTCGGGAGATTTACGGCTTTGCTTCAACAAGGAAAACATCACGGCTGTGATGTCTCCTTCAAAATCCTTACGGGTAACTTGGGTCTGTATGTTCAAACCATCAACCGGTACTTGGTACAATGCAGCAGCGGCTTGTGACACATAGTCTGCAATCAGGAGTTCCGGATTAAGATTCGTATTGTTCTTCATATTAGGCTAACTAGTTAAGTCCACGATTGGCCAACAAGGCATCCGTTCCGGGTTTTGCCCCTCTAAAACGCAGGTAGAGCGTCATGGGATCTTCTGCACCTACCCGTTCCAGAATATTGGCGCGGAATGAAGCGGCCATTTCCGGATCAAAAATATTTCCGGTTTCAACAAATGCCTGATAAGCATCACAGTCCAATACTTCGGCCCAAATATAACTGTAGTATCCGGCCGTATATCCGCCACCAAAGGTGTGACGGAAATAGGTACTGCGGTAACGGGGAGGAATCTGGTCAATCAGACCACGCTCACCCATCACTTGCTTTTCAAATGCAATAACATCCATATTTTCAGGAATATCGGTCAGGATGTGATAATCCATGTCCAGCAATGCTGCGGCCACCAGTTCGGTGGTGGCAAAACCTTGTCCGTATTTTCCGGCTTTGTCCAACTTTTCAATCAAGGCATCGGGAATGACTTCCCCGGTCTGATAATGTTTTGCATAATGACGGAGAACCTGCGGTTCGAAAGCCCAGTGTTCCATAATTTGGGAAGGAAGTTCCACAAAATCACGGGTCACACTGCCCAAAGTCTGGTAGGGAACATCCTGGAACAAGGCTTGCAGTGCATGGCCGAATTCATGGAAGAACGTTTCCACTTCATCCGGAGTCAACAAGGCGGGAGTATCTCCGGCAGGACGGGTAAAGTTGCCCACAATGGCCACCAACGGAGCCACACGGTTGCCCTGCTCATCGTAGGACTGGGCCCGGTATCCGGTACACCATGCACCTCCGCGCTTTTCGGCAGGGCGGGCGAACATGTCCATAAAGAGGAGTCCCAGGTGGGATCCGTCTGCATCCAGGCATTCGTAAGCGAAGGCATCCGGATGAGGCAGCGGCACATTGGACAGGGGTCGGAAAGTGATGCCGTACAATTGGTTGGCGACATAGAAAATGCCTTCACGAACAGCATCGTATTGGAAATAAGGTTGCAACTGGTCATCGGACAGGTCAAACTTGGCCTGCTTCGCCTTTTCAAAATAATAGCGCCAGTCAGCTCCTGAAAGGGGTTCCTTCATGCCTGCGGCACGGGCCTCCTTCTGCAAATCCTTCAATTCTGCTTTGGCTGCAGCCAATGCCGGTGTCCAGATCTGATTCAACAGGTCATAAACAGCCTGGGGTGTTTTGGCCATCCGTTCATCAATGGCATAAGCGGCATAATTGTCATAGCCCAACAGGCGGGCTTTTTCCAGACGAAGACTCACCAGCGCACGGATAACCGATTTGTTGTCCGCTTCATTGCCGTTGTTGGCACGTTGGATGTAAGCCTCAAAAATTTCTCCACGCAACTGGCGGTTATCGGCCGTCTGCAAAAAGGGCATCACGCTCGGATTGTCCAACCCAAAAAGCCAGGCCCCTTCTTTTCCTTCTGCTTGGGCACGGGCAGCCGCATCCGCGATGACTCCGGCTCCCAGACCGGAAAGGTCTTCCGGATCATTGATCTCCAAGACATAAGCAGCCGTTTCTTTCAGCACATTTTGCTCAAAGGCCAACTCATTGGCGGCCAGAGCGGCATTGATTTCTTTCAAACGGGCTTTTTCGGCTTCGCCCAACAAGGCTCCTGAACGCACAAAACGGGCATAGGTCAGATCCAACAGACGTTGCTGATCGGCATCCAACTCCAGCGAAGCACGTTGGTCATAGACCTGACGGATCCGTTCAAAGAGCTGGTCATTCATCAGGATCTCACTGCTGTGAGCACTGAATTTCGGAGACAGTTCTGCCTCGATCTGCATCAAAGCTGCGGACGAACGGACGTTGGTGGCACTGCCCAATACAGCAGAAATATTGTTCAGGCGTGAGCCGGCACGGTCCAGTGCAACGAGTGTGTTTTCAAACGTCGGAGCTGCCGGATTGTTGACAATGGCTTCAATCTCTGCACGATGTTCGCTCATTGCCACCTCAAAGGCAGGAAGATAATGACGATCCTCCACTTGTTCAAAAGGAGGAATACCGAACGGGGTATCCCACTCCTGCAGCAAGGGGTTCTTTTCGGTGTTACATGCTACTGTCATCATAAGGGTGGCACATGCCAATGCGGATAAGGAATGTAATTTCATGACGTTGTTATCCCAAATAGTCTTTCAAGAATTTGCTTCGGTTGGTATTTTTCAGGCGACGGATGGCCTTTTCCTTGATTTGGCGGACACGTTCACGGGTAAGCCCGAACTTTTCTCCAATTTCTTCACGAAATTTTGAAGGAATTATTAGTCTTTTTTTATCATCAATATTATGATGATTAATTATTCTAAAAGGAATAGTATTAATGATATAATTACTTCTAATACAA
>CALCYB010000130.1 GCA_937906485.1 uncultured Rikenellaceae bacterium | reverse complement strand
CTCGTTTTAGGGGATAAATTTCACTTTGGTGCTGGAATTAATTTGTTTTTTTTTTTTTTTAAATTCGCAGATACTAATTTGTTTAATTTTAAAAGAAATGTTATGAAAAAGTTACTTTGTTTGCTTTCTTGTTGTTTGCTGCTGTCGGTAGCTGCGTTTGCTCAACAACATCGCGTGTTTGAGAAAGGTTATGCGGGGAATGTGTCTGTTGGGGGGATGTGGAGTCGTGGAATCGTAGCAGAAGCGACGACCTCTCATGGTTACTCATTTGGTAATGGTCTGTACATGGGGTTGGGTGCTGGAATTCATTCTGAGATTGAATTCAGTCCGCTATTTGCGGATATAAGGTATGCTTTCGGGAAGGAAGTGAACCGTCCATTTGTTGGGGTAAAATTAGGTATGGCATTTTTTAATCCGGAATACTTGTTTGTGAATCCTTCTTTTGGTGTTGATTTTGGTAGAGTGTCCGCTTCGCTATCATACGTGCAGTGGAATGCGGATTTGAAAGCAACAAATGGGATTACGGGTCACGTGAAATTCCACTACTTCCTGGCTGGTGTCAGTTTCTGGTTCTAGCCGAAGATCAATCTGATTTTTTCACGTTTGTTTTTAGTTTGGTACGGGAATTGCAAAAGAATAAAGCAAACTCTTAAGTGAATGAGTTAGATTGATTGGTTTTTCATAATAAATGATTTTGGTTAATAATTGTTTGATCCGCAAGAGGAGTGGCTGTGAAGTCCCTCCTCTTGTTTTTTGCTGATACCCCAGGTGTGGACTTGGTTTATTGAGCGATAAGCAGGACTGCATTTGTTGTCGCTGAAACCAAAAGAAAAATCGCAAACCCTTAACGATCAAGGATTTGCGATTTTAGTACCCAGAGCCGGGGTCGAACCGGCACAGGTGTTACCCCACTGGTGTTTGAGACCAGCGCGTCTACCGATTCCGCCATCTGGGCATTGGCTTAGTCTGATAAACTTTGCGGTGCAAAGGTAGTTGTTTTTTCGTAGCTTCCAAAAAAAGTTTTATTAAATTTGCGAGATACTTGACTTTTCTGAGATGCTTGATTTTTCTGAGATATCGATAGCGGGTAAGGATCCTGTTTTTTTGGTGGATGCTGAGGTCTTTCGTTTGTATGCGGATCGGTTTGTGGGCAAGTCCTGTTTGCTGGTGGAGGCTGCCGAGGAGAACAAACAATGGGCGACGGTGGTCCGGTTGATTGATGAGTTGATGGAGAGGGAGGTGGATCGGTCTGCGTGTCTGATCGGCATAGGCGGCGGGGGGGTGACGGATATTTGTGGTTTTGTCGCATCGATTTTCAAGCGGGGAATTTCTTTTGGTTTTGTTCCGACTACGCTTTTGGCCATGGTGGATGCTTCTCTGGGTGGAAAGAATGGAATTAACTGGAGGGGTTATAAGAACGAAGTGGGGACCATTCGGCTGCCGGATGCGATCTGGCGCGATCTTGATTTTCTCACTACCTTGCCCAAACGGGAGTTGTATAGTGGTGTGGTGGAACTGTTGAAGGTGTTCCTGATTGCGGATGCAGATGCGTACCGTCAGGCGGTGGAACTGTTCCGTGGACAGCCCGATGTGGGAGTGTTGCTGAATTCGGAGAACAAAGCCGTTTTCTGTCGTTTGGTTGAACGAGCCGTTGCGATCAAGGAAAGTATCGTCCAACAGGATCTTCGTGAAAACAACCGGCGCAGGTTGCTGAATTTTGGGCATACACTGGCTCATGCTATGGAGCGTTTGCAACTGGAGCAGGATGAGGCGGATCTGGCAAGTGGGTTGGATTGCACGCATGGTGAGGCGGTGGCTTGGGGCATCTGTCGGATGTTGGCCCTTTCGGTCCGGATGGCTGGATGTGATCCGGCGGTTGCTGAGCGTGTAAGGTATGATTTCTGTGCGATGGGTCTTTCGAGAGACTTTGCACTGGCAGCTCGGATGGGTAAGGAGCTGATGGAAGCGATTCGTCAGGATAAGAAACGTGAGGGTGAGGTGGTGCATGATGTGTTGTTGGCGGATATCGGGTTACCGGTAATGGTGGAGTTGTCGTTTGACGAGTTGATGATGGCTCTGGAGGAAATGGACAATTAGTTAATTTTATAGGATAAGCGTATGATTTGCATCAGTTTGGGGAATAAAGGTGTTGAGACGATCAAGTCAGCACTGAAGCATTGTGAAGGTTTTGCCGATGAGGTGCGGATGCGTTATGGGGTCGGCCTGTCGGCTGAGATCAGGATTGATTTGTCAGAGTTGGAAGAGGAGGAGCTTGAAGAGGTGTTTGCATCTACTTCTTTGCCTTTGGTTGCGACTTGTCGGACCACATCCCGGTATGATGAACAGGCGAAACGCCGTTTGTTGATACGGGCGATGGAGGCGGGTGCTGCATTTATTGATATGGACATGGATGCGGCGAGTCATATTTTTGCGGAGGTACGGCGTTATGCCCAACGCAAAGGGGTGAAGGTGATTGCCTCGTACCACAATTTTAAGGAAACACCTACCCGTGAGGAGATGATGCAGCAGGTGAAACGGGCGGTGAAACTGAAAGCGGACATGGCAAAGATTGTTGCCAAGGAGGATTCTGTGGAGGATTGCGAGCGGATTTTGTCGTTGTATGAGGAGAATGAATACCTGGAAAAGGACAAGATCAGGTTGTTGGCGTTTGCTATCGGACGGATGGGGAGTTATACGCGGATGGAATCCCACCGCCACGGTGCTCCCTTGATGTATTTTAGCCTGGACGAGACTTCACGGACGGCGGAAGGCCAGTTGCATTTTGCTCAGTTCCGGAGCTTGATGCCCTCCAAGCATGTTGCAGGGAGTGTGCAGATTCCTTCTTCAAAGAGTGTGGCCCAACGGGCCATTCTGGCGGCCTCTATGGCAAAGGGAAAAAGTGTTTTCTCAAATTTCTGTGCCTGTGATGATACGAATGCGGCAGTAGGAATTGCCAAGCAATTTGGTGCTACAGTAGCACCTTACGGGACGCAGCTGGAGGTGGAAGGTATCCGTTTTCCCAAGGAAGTCCAGAAGTCAACGCCCATCTTTGGTGGGATTGGTGCCAACTTCTTGACTCCTGGGGCCATTATCGCTCCGGAGACAATTAATCTTTTTGTGGGGGAATCCGGGTTGCTGTCCCGCCTTTCAATACCGATTGCGGCACAGATCGGTCAAGGGGTGACGATTACGGGCGAAGGTAGTCTGTTGCACCGGGAAATGTACGGCTGCAAAGAGGCTTTGGAGATCTTTGGGGCAAAGTGCCTGTTGTCGGATACCGAGACGCTTCCGGCCCTGGTCAGTGGGCCGCTTTCGGGAGGGGAGTACACGTTGTCCGGGAAGAAGGGCTCACAATTGATATCCGGCCTGTTGATGGCCTTGCCGTTGAGCCGAAGAGACAGTACGCTCATCGTCGAAGAGGCAACCAGTGTTCCGTATATACTGTTGACGCTCTATACCATCCGTAAATTCGGGATTGATATCAGTTTCAAACGAAAGGAGGACCGCTTGATTTTCAAGATTCCCGGTAAGCAACGCTATAAACCCAACTCCATGGCCCTGGAAGGAGACTGGAGCTCAGCCTCGAACTTTTTTGTTGCGGCAGCTGTGTTCGGGGATATCCTGGTCAAAGGACTGGACACCAAGTCCTATCAGGCAGACCGTGTCATTCTGGATATTCTGAAGAATTGCGGGGCACGCATTACCAAGAACCGTTTTGGAATCAGGGTCCGTTATGGACGGCTTCGTTCGTTTGAATACGATGCTACCCATTCTCCGGACTTGTTCCCGATCTTGACGGTGTTGGCTGCTTTTTGTGAGGGTCGCAGTGTGCTCTACGGGGTCAATCGTCTAATCAACAAGGAAAGTAACAGGGCGGATGCCATTTACCAGGAGTTCCGGAAGATGGGTATGGGCATTACCATTGACGGGGACCGGATGGAGATTGAGGGTATGTCCCTGGTGCGTCGGATCATGAGTGGTAATCTGCTGCAGGGAGGCAGTTTCTCTACCCACTCGGACCATCGTATCGCGATGGCTTTGCAGGTAGCCTCGTTGGGCTGTTCATCGGAGGTGGTGCTGGATGATGTCAAGTGTATCGGTAAATCATTCCCGTGTTTTGGGGAACTGTTTGAACCATTAATCGGCTATTGTGGAAAGTAATGAATCAGTTTGGACAATTCTTTCGTGTGCAATGTTTCGGTTCCTCGCATGGACCTTGTGTGGGGGTGACGATAGATGCACCGGCTGCAGGACTTGTGCTGTCGGAAGCGGACTTTGAGGCAGCCTTGGAACGCAGAAGAGGTGGAAAACCCGGCACGACCTCTCGTGTGGAGACCGATCGTCCTATAATTGTCTCAGGTTGCCTCAATGGCAAGACCACGGGGGGACCTCTTACCCTTCTTTTTGAGAACAAGAACCACCGATCTGAAGATTACGACGGTCTGACGCAGATCTTTCGTCCCGGTCATGCAGATTGGGTCGCAGAGGTGAAATACAAGGGCTTTCAAGAAAAGGCCGGAGGTGGAATTTTTTCAGGGCGGATGACCTTGACACTGGTGGCTGCCGGTGTGGTAGCCCGTAAGCAGCTCCTTTCCTCAATCCGGATCCGTGCTCGTGTATTGGAGGTGGGCGGAATGCCTGTGGATAGCGAGGATGACGCTGAATTACAAAGCTTGCTGAGGACCTGTCAGCAGGAGGGTGATTCCGTAGGCGCGCTGGTGGAGTGTGTTTGTGAAGGTGTACCGGCAGGATGGGGTGAGCCGTTTTTCAATTCTGTCGAATCGGTGTTGGCCCATGCGGTATTTTCCATACCGGGAGTACGGGGTATTGAGTTTGGAGACGGTTTCAAGGCTACGGCTATGCGTGGGTCGGAGCACAATGATCCCTATGTCGCAGATGGCGGAAGGACTCAGAAGAATGGCGCAGGAGGAGTCAATGGGGGGATTACCAACGGCAACCCGATTGTTTTCAGGGTGGCGTTTAAGCCCACCAGCAGCATTGCTTGTCCCCAACAGACGTGGGATGAATACCGGCAGCAGATGACCGCGCTCCGGATAGGTGGCCGTCACGATGTTTGTTTTGCGTTGCGTACACCTGTTGTAGTCGAAAGTGTTGCGGCGATGGTCCTGATGGACTTTCAGTGCGCTAACGAGTGCGGTAACACATGTATTCGGTAAGTTCAATCAGTGCGTCGCGATAGGAGGAGTCCGGCAGGACCATCAGGGCTTTCCTGGCTTTTTCAATGCATTGGCTCAATGCTTTCTCGGCATAGGCAATCCCGTGGTAGCGGATGACGAAGTCTTGTGTCATCTGTTGTATGGCCAGGTCATCCTGACGCGGAGCCGTAGGGTCAATGGTTCGGATGGCTTCCAGCAGTTTTGTTGTTTCCTGTTGCCCTTGCGGCGTTTTTTCTGCTTCCTTGAAAGCACCCAACAGGGGGAGTGTGATCTTTCTCTCCAGGATGTCACTTCCTCCGGCTTTTCCGGTTTCCATTTCGGGGCTGTAGTCAAAGATATCATCTCGGATTTGGAAGGACAATCCGAGCAATTCGGCATATTCGCAAATATTTCGGCAAGTATCCTCGTCCATGCCCATTTCCAGAGCCGTGCTGTGTAAAGTGGCTACAAAGAGGCTGGAGGTCTTGCAGGAGATGATCCGGAAATAATCTTCTTCGGTGGTCGTCAGGCTGTCGGCACATTCCATCTGGAGCATTTCTCCGCTGGCGAGTTTGTCCAGTGCCAAAGCAAAATTTTCCAGTACCGCATAGTCACAACGTTGGCTGATCAGCAGTTTCAGTCCGCGCGAGAGCCAGAAGTCTCCGACCAGCACAGAGGCGGCCGGTGAAAAATTGGCTTTGGCGGGGGGCTGGCCCCGACGCATGTCACTGTTGTCGGCTACGTCATCGTGCAGCAGAGTGGCGGTGTGAATCAGTTCAGCGACCGCAGCACAGGCATAGGCCCGCGAGAATTCAATCTTGTCCTTTTTGCCAAAGACCATGGCATTTGCGCTCAGCAGAGCGAGCAGAGGACGGATCTGTTTGCCACCGTGTTCGGATAGGTAGGTGTTGATGTGGTTGAGCAGCGAGTTGTCAGAAGACAGTACGTTGAGAAGCAAGGAACGATAGGCTTGCCAGTCATTGTCCAACAAGGCGATTGCTTGTGTTACAGGGGAGGATTTCATCTTTTGCGCGAAAAAGAGGCAGATTTTTGGAAAAAAAGAGGCAGACTAAGGGGATTAGTCGGCCTCTTGTGGGTTTAAGATATCCAGGTCGGCTTAGAAGAAGAAAGCGAGGGAGAGTTCTACTCCGCTCATTTTGGATTTGTCTTTCATGATATCAATAGCCTCACCGGCTACGTCGCCGAAGCCAGCATCTTCGTAGTTGAGGACATTGCCCAAATCCCATTTGTAACGGCAGGAAAGTTGCAGTTTCCATACGTCAATACCGAAACCGACACCGACACCACCGTTTACTTTGCTCCACATGTCATCGTTTCCTTCCATCTTCATTTCTTCCCCATTGAATTTAATGGCGTGAGCCAGAGGGAAGTTGATGTAGGGAACACATTGTACGAACGGGCGGACCGGGCCGAGTTGGATACCCCATTGCACACTGACCGGAACTTCAATGCTTCCGATGTTCATGTCGACGGACTGTTTTCCGATGATCCGCAGATCGAGTTCCATTTTGCTGCCTGTTTGGGTGTAGGTCACTTCCGGTTGGAGGGCAAAACCCAACGGAAGGTCAATACGAAGTGCCAGACCGAAGTTGTATCCGGTAGAGCTTTCTATGAGTTCATTCATGTTCGTATTTCCCAAATCCAGCGAGGTGTAGTTGAATGATCCTTTTACACCCAAGTCCATCTGTGCTTGAGCGGTGAATACGGAAAGGCAGAACGCCGCAAGGGCAATGGTTACAAATTTTTTCATTGCATTCAAGTTTTAAGAGTTATTTTTGGGTTAGATCGCTTCCATCTTGGCAACGATAGCTGCCTTGGTGGTGCTTCCTACCATTTTTTCAACCAACTCTCCGTTTTTGAAGAACAACAAAGTCGGGATGTTACGGATACCGTATTTCATCGGAACTTGACTTGCTTCATCCACATTGCATTTGGCGATCAGCCATTTGCCTTCGAATTCTGCAGCCAGTTCATCTACGATGGGGCTCAGCATTTTGCAGGGACCGCACCAGGGAGCCCAGAAGTCCAACAATACAGGTACATCAGATTTGATTACCAATTCATCAAAGTTAGTGTCATTAATGTTTGTCATATCAATTAATTTTTAAAGGTTTGTTTTTGTTTTCTTGTATCAGTCAAATCACAGCCATCAGAAGAAGAAAGCGACACTGGTCTGCAGTCCACGGTAATTTCGCTCACCCCAGTACGGGCTCAAGTCCCACTGGTAGAGTACTTGTACCTGTAACCTCCAGATATCCAGTCCGCCGCCGACACCGATCCCATAGGTCATGGCTGAGTGATCACTACTGCGTTTGAAACTGTCGTGCAGGGCAAATGCAGCATAGGGACTCACGCAGAGGTAGGGTCGAAGCAGGATCAGATCCAAGCCCATTTGTACATGTACCGGAATCTCCAGATAACCCGAACGGAAATCGGTCACTTCCTTGTCCTGGAAACTCAGGGTACTGCCTTTGGTGGTGTAGATCAATTCCGGTTGGACCTTCAGTCCGATCAGCGGGATACCGACCTGCAGGGCTACCCCTCCGTGAAAACCGGTGTATTCCGGCATGGAGTTGACACCGCCTTTGACTCCGAGACGGAGTTGAGCGGATGCCTGGTCGGTAAAGAGGACCATCATCAGAGCAATCAGCAGGATATAACGAAATTTCCGCATGGTTTTCTTCCTATTCAATGGAGCGAAGTTACATATTATTTTTTACCTAACAAAACTGCCAGTCCGCCTGCCGCTGTTTCCTTGTAGATGGAAGGCAGATCGTGACCGGTCCGTTTCATGGCTTCCACCAC
Organism: uncultured Rikenellaceae bacterium; assembly: GCA_937906485.1. Lineage (GTDB taxonomy): Bacteria > Bacteroidota > Bacteroidia > Bacteroidales > UBA932 > JAGCJX01. The sequence goes on along the minus strand of CALCYB010000130.1, from coordinate 29,374 downwards.
GGTATCGAAGGAGACAATGTGGCTGCCGTCGGACATCAGCGCATATTGGGTGGCGTCTGCCGAGCGGGCAACCGCAAAGGCGTTGCGTTCAATGCAGGGCACTTGCACCAGACCGCAAATCGGGTCGCAAGTCAATCCCAGAAAGTGCTCCACGGCGATGGAGGCGGCATATTCAATCTGGGCTATGGAGCCCCCGAACAGTTGTGTGGCTGCGGCAGAGGCCATTGAACAAGCTGTCCCTATCTCTCCTTGACAGCCCACTTCCGCTCCGGAGATGGAGGCATTGGTCTTGATCAGGTTGCCGATCAGTCCAGCAGTGGCCAGGGCCTTGAAAATCTTCTTGTCGGAGAAATCATAACTTTGTTTGAGGTGGTAGAGGATGCCGGGGATGACTCCGCACGATCCGCAGGTCGGGGCGGTCACGATGACACCACCACTGGCATTCTCCTCTGCTACGGCCAGTGCGTAGGCAAATTTGAAACCGCGGCGTTGCATGGAGCCATGGTAACTGCGTGAATGCTGGTAGTAGGCCGATGCGCGACGGATGACCTTCAATCCTCCCGGCAGTACCCCTTCGTTGTCCAGTCCGCGTTGGACCGCTTCCTGCATCACGCGCCAGACTTCTGCCATATAGTCCTCCAGGTTCTTGTCCTCGCGCTCGTACACGTATTCCCAGAAGGAATAGCCGTTGTTTCTGCAATAGTCCAAGATGTCGGCCATGGTGGAATGTTCATAGATGTCCTGGGATTTTTCGCGCTTTCCGGTAAGACTGATGTCACCTCCGCCAATACTGAACACGGTTTTTTCTCCCAGCAGACGATTTTCTGCATCAAAGGCCTGAAAGTGCATTCCGTTGGGGTGTTCGGGAAGGAAGGTTTTGGGTTCCCACAGGATCTTGACACGGTCTGCCTTATCCGGATCTTGTCCGGTCAGTACATCCATGACCGCGGTGTCGGTCATGTGGCCTTTGCCCGTTGCTGCCAGACTACCGTACAGGGTAACAACAAAAGAAGATGCTTCGGGATAGAGTTCCCGAAACATCTGCGCTGCTTTTTGCGGTCCCATCGTGTGACTGCTCGATGGGCCACGTCCTATCTTGTAAATAGTTGTGATACTTTCCATACATCAAAGTTACACGGTTTGTTCTATATTCCAAACAAAAGCGCGTACTCCGACTTCTTTGTTGCGGTTGTCCAGTTTCTTGATGGTTTGCAGCAGATCGTGGACTTGCTCGTCTTCCACCACCGTAATGACGGCAGAGTTCATTTCCGGCCAGGTGTGGGTACCCCGTCTGGGTTCCCCACCATGGCTGCCCCGTCCTTGAACATCTTCAAAAAGGGTAAATCCACGGATGCTCAGTTGATCCAGCAAGTACTCCACCCGTTCGGTGTTGGCTTGGTTGAATACGATAAATACAGCTTTCATATCCTGTTCAGTATTATGATTGTTTGGTAACAGGTTCTGCATCATCATCTGCAGACAACTGCATGAAAATAAATTCTTTGCGGTTCTTGGCTTCTTTGTCGCGTTCTCCGTGGCGGGAGAAGATGGCGTAGAAGACAGGAACAATGATCAAGGTTACCAGGGTCGAAATGAGCAGACCACCGATTACGACGATACCCAGCGGTTGCCACATTTCAGAACCTTCCCCTTGGCTGAGCGCCATCGGAACCATACCGAGGATGGTGGTAAAGGCGGTCATCAATACCGGACGCAGACGGGATTGTCCAGAGAGGGCAATCGCTTCGTTGAGCTCATAGCCCCGGTCTCGCATCAGGTTGGTGTAGTCCACCAGCACAATACCGTTCTTGACCACAATACCGACCAGCATGACAACCCCAAGCGCACCGATCATATCCAGGGAGGTGCCTGTCAGCCACAAGGCCAGCACGGTTCCGGAAAGTGCAAACGGTACAGACATCATGATGATGGCCGGTTTTGAGAAGGACTCGAATTGGGATGCCATCACGATATACACCAACAGGACAATCAAGGCCAGGAGCATTCCGATGTCGCCAAATGTTTCCTGTTGGTCTTCATAGTTCCCGGAGATGCGGTAGGTAACACCGGTGGGCATACCCATCTGATCCAGTTCCCGTTCAATGTTTTGGGCCATTTCACCCAAAGAAACCATGTAGGGGGTTACCTTGACCGTTACCACACGTTGGCGGGATTTGCGTTCAATGGTCGGAGGGGCCCAGTATTCTTCTACTTGTGCCACTTCGGTCAGTTTGATCTGTCCGCCCGTCGGAGTGGGGATGGTCATGTCTTCGATATCGGTGATTGAATTGCGGTTTTCTTCTTTCAGGCGGACGATGATGTCGTATTCATCCCCGTCTTCCTTCAAGTAGCCGGCTATGGCACCGTTGATCCGGTTGCGGACATAGGTTGAAATCGTAGCCGAGGTAAGTCCATGGCGGGCTGCTTTCTCCTTGTCAATGGTCAGCTTCAGTTCGGCGCGGTCTTCGTCCCGGCTGATCTTGATGTCACGCGCACCGGGAATCTTGGCTTGGATCATCTGACGGACCTCTTGGGTAACCAGGTTGGTCTGGTCAAAGTTGTGGCCATAGATTTCAATATCCACGGTCGAAGATCCGCCACCCATACCGCCACCGGTAGAACACTGGAAGGTGATGATTTCCGGGTGTTGGGCTAATTCTTTACGGAGGATTTCGGCAATTTCAAAAATGCTGCGTTCCCGTTCGAATTTCTTGGTGCAGACCACGGTCATGGAGATTTTGTTGTTGGTGGTTTGTGAGAACATCGCACCTACACCAGCATCATCATTGCTACCGGCGGAGGTCGAGATCATTCTCATTTCCGGCACCAGTTCCCGGAAACGGTCTTCCAGGCGGCGTGCGGTCTTGAGGGTTTCTTCGATGCGGGTACCGCGTTGGAGTTCGACGTTGACACTGATCCGGCCGTTATCGGTCTGTTGCATAAAGTCTGTACCGATCTTTCCCATTACCATCGGCATCAGCGACAGGACGAACAGCACAAAAGCCGTCGCTACGGTAATCTTCTTGTGGCGCAGGCAGACACGAAGGATGCGGGCATACCAGCCATCCACCTTGTTCAGGAAGCCGACTACGTATTTGTCGTACCATCCGGCGCGTTCCTGTACGGTGATCAGATGACCGTGTTCATCCACCTTGACCTTTTGGGCCTTCAGCAGTTTGGAGCAGAGCATCGGGGTCAGGGAGATTGCGCAGACGGTCGAAGTACATACGACGATGGTTACAATCCATCCCAGTTCCTTGAAGAGGATGCCGGCCATACCGGTGAGCATGGTCAGCGGTACAAATACAACCACAATTACCAGCGTTGTAGCAATAACGGAAATCCATACTTCGTTGGTCGCATAGATGGCGGCTTCTCTGGGGTTGGCTCCACGTTCAATGTGCTTGGTGATGTTTTCCAATACCACAATGGCATCGTCCACCACCATCCCGATTGCAATGGTCAGTGAACATAGGGAGATGATGTTGATGGAGCTGTCGGACAACATCAGGTAGATGAAGGCAACGATCAGGGCAATCGGAATGGTGATCCCGATGATGAACGTTGCACGCCAGCGACCCAGGAACAGCAATACCACCAGCACCACGAACAGAAGTGCGTAGAAGATGGATTCCTTCAATGAGTCGATGGAGTTCTTGATTTCATCGGAAGAGTCATATACGACATCAATCTTGATATCGCTGGGCAGACGTTTTTGGATCTGTGCCAGTTCCTTGGTCAATTCCTTGCAGATCTGTACGGTATTGCCGCCGGTCTGTTTGGTGACAATCATCCGGACCCCGTCACGGCTGTTGATCTTCTCATCCAGGCTCAGGTCTTTTAAGGTGTCCCGGATGATGGCCAGGTCTTTGACAAACACTTGACGGCCGGTCGGTGTGGTGGATACCACAATCCCGTTGATCTCGTTACTTTCCAGGTACTCGCTCCGTACTTGCATGGAGTATTGTTCCTTGTTGATCTTTACGGTACCGGAAGAAAGGTTGAGGTTGTTGGCGGCCACTGCGTTGCTGACTTGTTCCAGACTCAGTCCGAAAGCATCCAGTTTGGCCTGGTCCAGGTCAATGTAGATGTAGCGTTCGGGGCTACCGGACAAGGAAATGTTCCCGATACCATCCACCATGTTCAATTGGGGGATCACGTCATCGTTCAGGATCTTGTCCAGACCGGGATAACTGTCTCCAGCGGTGATTGCGTATTGGGCAATCGGCATGGAGCTGGAACTGAACTTGAGGATCATGGGGTTGGAACAACCTTCAGGCAGGTTGTCACGGACAACGTCCAGGAATGAGCGGATGTCATTGATGACCTCATCCAGCTCCTGGCCCCATTCCATTTCCAAGGCCACCATGGACATGTTGTCTTTGGAGATGGAGGTCATTTCTTTCAGCCCGTCAACGGAACTCAAGGAGTTCTCGATCATCTTGGTAACATTGGTCTCAATTTCAGAGGCATTGGCACCCGGATAGGCTGTCATGACCGTAACGAACGGAGGCTCCATTTCCGGAAACTGGTCAATGGGCAGACGCGAGAGGGAAAACAGCCCCAACACCGCTACCGCCACGAAGATCAGAATCGTCGTTACGGGTTTATTGATTGCTGATTTATAGATACTCATTGTTCAACTACATTTACAACGTTTAATTTTACTCCATCCACCAGGCGGGCTTGGCCGGTTGTCACCATGCGGTCGCCGGGCTTGAGTTCTTCGCTGATGATTTCGATGAGGTCATCGTAACGGTCGCCCAATTGGACAAAAATCCGTTTGGCAACGCCGTCCCGGTCCACAAATACATAACGTTCGTTGGATCCCAGCAACTTGAGCACGCCTTGGTAGGGCACCACCAGCGCATTGCTCTTGCCGATAGCCATCGTCGTTCTGACAAACATACCCGGACGCAATAGAGCTTCCTGGTTGTTGAGGACGATGCGGGCCTGGAAGGTGTGGGTGGCAGGGTCAATGACCGGGAAGATGGTTTCTACTTTGGCTGAGAAAGTACGGCCCGCGTAGATGTCAGAAGTCAGGGAAAGGGTCATGCCTTCTTTGACCATCGGGAAATAGCTTTCCGGAACATTGATCAGCGCCTTGAGTCTGGAGATGTCCATCAGGGTCACGATCGGTTGGCCGGCATACAGTTCGCCGTCTTCGTAGTTCTTTGCAGCAATGACACCGGCAAAGGGGGCTTTGACGAAGGTGTTGGTTTCCAGGAAATTCAGGGATTTTTTGGTTTGATCATAGCTCAGTTTTGCCTGATCATAGACTTGTTGGGAGAGGGCTCCGCTTTCGTACAGGGCTTCGGTCCGTTGGATTTCGGTCTCCAGGTTGGCAAACGTCAGTTGGGTAGTGGTGTATTGGTTCTGGTCCATACGCACCAGCATGTCGCCCGCTTTGACGCGGTCGCCGACTTCCACATAGATGTGTTCAATCAATCCGGTCAGTGAGGGAGCAATGTTGACGGTCTCGTAGGCCTGCAGCGTGGTGGAAAGTTCCAGTTGGCGGGCAATTTCACTTTCTTGCAGTACGGTCACCTCAACGCGTTCGGTACGTTGGGTCGTTTGTGCGACTCCTTCGGTTTGCGGCTGTCCTTTGCAGCCGGCGGTCAATGCCACGATGGAGGCAAGACCGAGATACATAAGCTTATTCATAGATCAAAACTTTATAAATTCAATAATTTTTCCAATTCGATGGTGGCTTTTACGTACTCCAAAAGGCTTTGTACATAACTGCTTTGTGCATTGATCAAATTGGTTCCGGAGGTCGTCACATCCATGCTGGAGGCATGACCGTATTCATATTTTTTGGAAATGTTGTCAAATACCCGTTGGGTCACTTCCACGTTTTTTGCCTGTGTCTGGAAGTTTTCTTGAGCAGAAACCAGGTTGAAGCACAATTGGCGGTGCTGGATCTGCAATGCATCTTGTGTGTCTGCCAAGGTGTTGAGTTGTTTTTCGTAGCTGCGTCGGGCAGATTGTACCGCGCTGTAACGGGTCCCGCTGGAGAAAAGCGGAACAGACAAGGAGATGCCCAGCAAGTTGGGAGGGGTCATGTTCATGGTCCGTTCATCGCTGAAGTATTTGCGGGTATTGTATTGATGGAACACACTGATTGTCGGAGCGTATGCCCATTGGGCCATCCGTACCTGTTTTTTGGAGAGTTTGGTGCTTTCTTCCATCAGTTGGAGGGAGAAGTTCTTCTCGGGAACGAAACTCTCAGCCAACAGACGGGTGGATTCTTCTTCGTTGAGCAGATCTTCAATGCTTTGGGTCAGGAGAATTTCGGTCGTTACCGGAATACACAACTGCAGACGCAGGCTGTTGAGCACCATTTCATGATTCCGCTCGGCTGAGTTCAGTCCGGTCTCCATGGTGGCTACCTGAACCAGCAGCTGGTCGGCATCCACTTGTTCGGCTGCTCCTACATCCACCGCTTTCTGTGAGTAATTGTACAATTGGCGCAGATTCTCCAAGTTGAAGGTCAGCAGGTCAATGGTCCGTTCAGTTACCAGGGCCGTGTAGTACAGGATCTTCACCTGACTGGTGATTTCCTGCTCGGTCAGTTGCTGGTTGATGTCTGACATCTTTGCTGAGATGTTGGACAACTGCATTCCGATGATCTGCGAAGCACTTACAGCAACCGAGCTGGTCAGCCCCAGAGATCCGTAGGAGGGCATGGCGATCGAAAAACCACCCAAGTCCATCTTGTAGCCAAAAAAGTTCTGGTAATCCAGGCTGGCATTGACTTGAGGAAGGATGGAGGAAATGGCTTTCCATCGTTCCGCTTCCGCAATCCGTACATCCAAAGCCGCATTTTGCAAGGTCCGGTTGTGTTCCAGTGCAAAGTTTTGGGCATCCTCCAGGGACAATTCAATAATCGAATCGTCCTGAGCCTGCAGATCCAGGCAACCGAAGATGGCCAGCATACATGCAAATAAAAACAATTTCATATTCATCATTTATTATAACTTGTGCAAGAAAAGGCATGGCAGGCAAAAGTGCAGAAATCCCTCTCAAAAACTGCACCAAATCAGATAAAAACAGCTCCTGATTTCTTCATTTGCAGAAGATAGGTCAGGAGCAGTCTTTGTTATGTGGCAGAAGCCTCGATTATTTGATTACGCCCAATTCTTTACCGATCTTGGTGAAGGCTGCGATACATTTGTCGAGGTGTTCGCGTTCGTGTCCAGCGGAAATCTGTACGCGGATACGGGCTTGGTCTTTCGGTACGACCGGATAATAGAATCCAACTACGTAAATACCTTCTTCCAACATACGTTGAGCCATGACTTGTGACAACTTGGCATCGTACAGCATCACTGCGCAGATCGCGGATTGGGTCGGTTTGATATCGAATCCGGCAGCTTGCATTTTTTCAACGAAGTAAGCGGTGTTTTCGTGGAGTTTGTCTTGGAGTTCATTGGTGCGGGCCATCATGTCAAACATACGGACACCGGCAGCCGCTACCATCGGAGGGATGGAGTTGGAGAACAGGTAAGGACGTGAACGTTGGCGCAGCATGGCGATGATTTCTTTCTTACCGGTTGTGAAACCACCGATCGCACCACCAAAGGCTTTGCCCAATGTTCCGGTGATGATTTCGATTTTTCCGCGGAGGTTGAATTCTTCGGTGGTACCGCGGCCGGTACGTCCTACTACGCCGGCGGAGTGTGATTCGTCCACCATGACCATGGCATCGTATTTCTCAGCCAATTCGTAGATCTTGTCTAGCGGAGCCACGTTACCGTCCATGGAGAACACACCGTCGGTCACGATGATGCGGTGACGTTGGGCTTGGGCCAGTTTCAGGCAGTTTTCCAGTTCTTCCATGTTGGCGTTGGCATAGCGGTAGCGTTTTGCTTTGCACAAACGTACACCGTCGATGATGGATGCGTGGTTGAGGGCATCGGAGATGATGGCGTCTTCTTCTCCCAACAGGGGTTCGAATACACCGCCGTTGGCATCGAAGCAAGCTGCATACAGAATGGTGTCTTCGGTTCCGAAGAATTCTGCAATCTTGGCTTCCAGTTGTTTGTGGAGATCTTGGGTCCCGCAGATAAAACGTACGCTGGACATGCCGTATCCGTGGGTGTCCAAGGCTTCTTTTGCTGCTTCAATCAGTTCCTTGTTGTCGGAAAGACCCAGGTAGTTGTTTGCACAGAAGTTCAGCACATCCGCACCGGTACTTACTTTGATGGCGGCACGTTGGGGAGAGGTAATGATCCGTTCGTTTTTATACAGACCTGCATTTTCGATCTCTTGGAGCTCGTTCTGCAAATAAGCTTGAAATTTAGTGTACATATTGTGAGTAAGATTATTTTTTACAAAGATATGGATTCTCTTTTGAAATCATCTTTTTTTTTGAATTCCTTTAAAAAAAGAATCTGGCCAACAAGTGGTTGAACTTGAAGGCCAGTCTTTATGAGGGTGTCACGTAGTGATTAGTCGTTCAATGAGAAACGGTAGAATGCAGTCACTTTCACTTCTGCATCAACGCTCTTCAAGTAGTCAGCCACAGAGATCTTGCCGTCTTTTACGAAGGTTTGGTCTTCCAGGGTTTGTTCTTTGAAGAATTTGTTCAATTTACCCATAGCGATCTTTTCAACCATGTTTTCAGGTTTGCCTTCCAGGCGGATCTGTTCGCGGTAAATTTCCATTTCTTTTTCAATCACTTCTTGAGGGCAGTCGTTTTTGCTGACAGATACCGGGTTCATAGCGGTAACTTGCATAGCGATTTCGCGGCCTACTTGGTGATCAATTGCTTTGCTGAAACCTACGATGGTAGCCACTTTACCGTTGGTGTGGATGTACTCAACGATGTAGGGAGCTTCCAGTTTGGCGTAGAACGGTACAGCGTGTTTTTCACCGCTCTTACCGGTTTGTTGGGTGATAGCGTCTTCTACGGTTGCACCGTTCAGAGGGGTAGCCATCAAACCGGCCAGATCAGCGGGCATTGCTGCCAATGCTGCATCAGCGATAGCGTTAGCCAATTCTTGGAATTCAGCGTTTTTAGCTACGAAGTCAGTTTCGCAACCCAGGCAGGTCAAAATAGCTTGGTTGCCTTCAGCGTTTACTTTAGCGATTACTGCACCTTCGGTGGTTTCACGGTCAGCGCGTTTAGCGGCAACCAATTTACCTTTTTCGCGGATGATTTCTTGAGCTCTGCCAAAATCGCCGTCAGCTTCCACCAAGGCTTTTTTGCAGTCCATCATACCGGCACCGGTCATTTTGCGGAGTTTCGCAACATCAGCTGCTTTAATTTCCATAATCGTAATCCTCCTAAAATTAAGCTTCTTTAACTTCTTCTACTACAGCGGGAGCTTCTTCAGCAACGGGAGCTTCTTTCACTGCACCTTTGCGGGGACGCAGTTTCTTGCCAGCCGGAGCTTGTTCTGCTTGTTCAGCAGCAGCTTTCGCTTCTTTTTCTTTTTCGAGTCTGCGTTCTTCAGAACCTTCACGAATTGCTTCGCACAATACATCCATAATCAATGAGATGGATTTTGCAGCATCATCGTTAGCCGGAATCACGTAATCAATCGGGGTGGGATCGCAACAAGTATCAACCATCGCGATAACCGGAATGTTCAAACGGTTTGCTTCTTTCACCGCGTTCATTTCTTTTTGAACGTCCACTACGAACAAGGCAGCGGGCAGGCGGTTCAGGTCAGCGATAGAACCGAGGTTCTTTTGAAGTTTGGCTCTTTGACGGGTCACTTGGAGACGTTCGCGTTTAGCGAGGGTTTCGAAGGTACCGTCTTCGATCATTTTGTCGATCGTGTTCATTTTCTTTACGGCCTTGCGGATGGTCGGGAAGTTGGTCAACATTCCACCGGGCCATCTTTCAGTCACGTAAGGCATATTTACAGCAGCTGCACGTTCAGCAACGATATCTTTGGCCTGTTTTTTCGTTGCTACGAAGAGGACTTTGCGGCCAGCCAGGGCCAATTGTTTCAAAGTATTTGCTGCCTCTTCTACTTTAACAACTGTCTTGTGCAGGTCAATGATGTGAATCCCGTTCTTCTCCATGAAAATATAGGGAGCCATTTTAGGATTCCATTTCCGCTTCATGTGTCCGAAGTGTACACCTGCATCCAGTAAGTCTTGGAAATTTGTTCTAGGCATTGTTTTGTCTTTTAAAAATGTTTGTACTCTCGTTGAGTTCTCTTTTTTTCAATTCCGGAATAGCATCACGGTTTCCGGAATTTTCCGCAGCAGGACAAACAGGAGGGTAGCCGTATCGGGTCCCTTTGTTTTGGATCCTGACTGTGCAATTTGTAAATCAGTGTCAAATAAAGATTAACGTTTGCTGAATTGGAAGCGTCTGCGAGCGCCGGGACGACCGGGTTTCTTACGTTCAACCTCACGAGCATCGCGGGTCAAGAAACCGTTGGTCTTCAGGGTTGAGCGGTAAGCTTCTTTGTCGATTTCGCACAAAGCGCGAGAGATCGCCAAACGAAGTGCCTCAGCCTGTCCTTTGATTCCACCACCGTCCAAGTTGGCTTTGATGTCAAATTGAGCAGCAGTTTCAGTCACGTTAAGGGGTTGCATTACGATGTAGCGGAGTGTGTCTTCTTTGAAGTATTCTTCCAAAGTGCGTCCGTTGATGGTAATGTTACCCTTTCCGGCTTTGTTCACATAAACGCGAGCAACAGCTGATTTACGTCTTCCAAGGGCGTTAATTAATTCCATGCTCTGTTTAATTTTCTAATTAAAGGTTAATGATTTTGGGTTGTTGTGCCTCGTGGGGATGTTCGGGGCCTGCATATACATACAGGTTACGGAACATTTGTGCTCCGAGACGATTTTTGGGAAGCATTCCACGAACGGCTTCCATCACCACTGCGGTCGGTTTTCTTGAGAGGAGTTCTTTCGGAGTTGCGAAACGTTGTCCTCCAGGATAGCCGGTGTGGCGGACATACACTTTGTCCGTCAATTTTTTTCCTGTCAAGCGAACTTTTTCGGCGTTGATAATGATCACATTATCACCACAGTCAACGTGAGGAGTGAAGTTCGGACGGTGTTTTCCGCGGAGCATGATGGCAACGCGGGAAGCCAAGCGACCGAGTACCATATTGGTAGCGTCAATAACGACCCACTCTTTGGTTACTGTTGCAGCATTCGCCGACACTGTTTTGTAGCTTTGAGTGTCCACTGTCTTGATTTTTAAGTTAATACTAAAATAAATGTTGCGTCCCTCTACTAAAGGGGGTGCAAAGATAGACAAAATACTTGGAATTGCAAAACTTAGCCCCAGATTTGGGCGATAGTGTCAAGAATCTTAAAGACTTCCAAGGGATCGTTTTCGGTGACCAGACTTGAGCGGGTCTCTTTGAAATTGGGCAGTCCTTTGAAATAGGTGGCCAGGTGGCGGCGCATTTCCAACACACCGACCCGTTCACCTTTTACTTCCAGTGACTTTTGGAAATGGGCGTTGGCCAGGTCAACGATTTCCTTGACGGACATCGGCGGGAGTTCCTCTTTGGTGTTCAGGTAATGGCGGATTTCGCGGAAGAGGGAGGGGTGTCCGAATGTGGCGCGACCGATCATGATGCCGTCCACACCATAGCGGTCAAAGGCCAGGGCTGCTTGTTGCGGGGTTGAGATGTCCCCATTGCCGATGATCGGGATTTTCATCCGAGGGTTGTTCTTGACGGCTCCGATCAGACTCCAGTCGGCTTCGCCTTTGTACATCTGGCAACGGGTACGGCCATGGATGGTCAGGGCGGCGATGCCTACATCTTGTAGTCTTTCTGCGAGTTCGACAATGATTTTGGAATCTTCGTCCCAGCCCAGCCGGGTCTTGACGGTTACCGGGAGCTGGACGGCGCGAACCACTTGTCGGGTGATTTCCACCAGTTTGTCCGGTTCCCGCATCATGCCGGATCCGGCACCCCGTCGGGCAATCTTGTTGACCGGGCAGCCAAAATTGATGTCAATCAGATCCGGCCGGGCCGCTTCCACGCGTTGGGCGGCTTCGACCATGGCTTCCGGGATGTGTCCGTAGATCTGTATGCCGATGGGACGTTCATAGTCATGGATCACCAGTTTCTCCAATGATTTGCGGGCATCCCGGATCAGTCCGTCGGAGGATACGAATTCCGTGTACATCATGTCAGCACCGAATTCCTTGCATATGAACCTGAAGGATGCGTCGGTCACATCCTCCATCGGCGCCAGGAAGAGCGGTTGGTCGGGAAGTTCAAGATTGGCGATACGCATGGGGTCAAACGGGCATTTTGTTCCAGGGCCCAAAGATAGGGATTCTTGTCAAAAAATACTACCTTTGTCCATTGTATGGCGCGCATTCTTGATATACTTCTCTTGTTCCCTTATTATGCGGCATTGAGCCTGAGGCATATCTTATATAATAGAGGTGTGTGGAAGAGCCGGTCCTATCCGGTACCTGTCATTTCTGTGGGAAACATTACCGTCGGTGGCACGGGTAAAACACCGCATACGGAGTTGCTGCTCCGTATCCTGGGCGGACAATACCACAACCTGGCGGTGGTGTCGCGGGGCTATGGTCGGAAGACCAAAGGCCACTGCGAGGTCCGGTTGCAGCATACGGCCCGGGAAGTAGGCGATGAGTCTTTGCAGATCAAGAAAAAATTCCCCCAGGTACGGGTGGTGGTGGATGCCGACCGTCAGCGGGCCATCGAGTCCTTGATGGCTCTGCCGCCGGAGCAGCGTCCGGAGGTGATTCTGCTGGATGATGCCTTCCAGCACCGGGCTGTCCGGCCCCGGCTCTCCATTGTCCTGGTGAATTACCACCGTCCCATTGACCGGGACCATCTGTTGCCCATCGGGCGACTTCGGGACCTGCCCGGACAGATCCGCAGAGCTGATTGGGTCATTGTGACCAAATGCCCCGGTCCCGAAGTCGATGAACTGCAGCGGCAGCAGTGGCGAAAACGTTTGGGGATGAGTGATCAGCAACGCCTTTTCTTCTCAAAGATCACCTATGCCAAACCGTTGCCGGTATTGGAACAGGGGGATTCTCGTTATGTCTATGCCAAACAGGCCCTGCTTTTTTCGGGGATTGCGGACGATCGTCTGCTGATGGCGCAGGTCCGCTCTTCGTACCAGCTGGTGGGCCATCGCCGCTTTGGCGATCATCACCGTTTTACCAGAGGGGAGTGGAAGAGCCTTGCCCAATGGGCAGCCAAATACCCGACAGCGGTGGTGCTGACCACAGAAAAAGACGCCCGTCGGATCGATCCGACAGACGTCCCGAATGTGTTGCGTGACCGGTTGTTCTATGTGCCCATTGAAGCGGAGATCATTCCTTGTGTCGGCCATTTGTCCCGGGTTATTCCGGAAGATATGCGGCCGTTGGGGGATGCGGAGCTGCTGGGAGCGCTGCAATCGGTCATGTAGGTCGTAAGTTATTCTTTGCGCATGGCTTCTTCCACCGCTTCCGGTGTGTTCGGCAGACGTTCTGCACCCAGCAGACGGCAGCCGTCTTCGGTCAGCAGGATGTCGTCTTCGATGCGGATACCGCCAAAGTCATAGTAGGACTCAAGACGGTCAAAATTGATGAAGGCGGCATTGGTGCCCTCGCGTTTCCATTGTTCGATCAGGGCCGGGATGAAATAGATACCGGGTTCAACGGTTACGACATGTCCTTTTTCCAACATCTTGCCCATTCTCAGAGAGGCCAGTCCGAATTGGGTGGCACGTTTGTAGGTGTCGTCATAGCCGACGTAGTTTTCTCCGAGGTCTTCCATGTCGTGAACATCCAGTCCCATGTGGTGACCCAACCCGTGAGGCATGAACAGGGCGTGTGCTCCGGCTGCAACGGCTTCGTCCACATCGCCTTTCATCAGTCCGAGGTTTTTCAGCCCTTCGGTCAGCAGACGGGCAACGCTCAAGTGTACCTGTGTGTAGGTGATGCCGGGTTTGGATAGGGCGATGCCCAGGTTGTTGGCAGCGGATACAATCTGGTAGATCTCACGTTGGCGTTGGTTGAACTTGCCGGAAGAAGGGATGGTCCGGGTAAAGTCGGAAGCATAGCAGGAGTTGATTTCTGCTCCGGCATCAATCACGATCAGGCGGCCGTCTGTCAGGACCTGATGGTGGGAGTGGTTGTGGAGGGTTTCTCCATTTTGGGAGAGGATGATCGGGAAGGAGGGGAAGTGGCCTTCTGCTGCACAGATGCCTTCCATCATGCCGACCAGCTGTTGTTCTATCATGCCAAGACGGGCCATCTTCATGGCGGTCATGTGCATGGCATAGCCCAGGTTGCAGGCTTGCTCGATTTCTTGGATTTCGCATTCCTCCTTGATCAGCCGGAGTTTGACAACGGCCTTGATGAAGGCTTCGGAGGCGTTGTTTTTCAGCTCATCGAAGGGGATGTTGAGCCAACGGTTGAGTTGGATCCGGTTGTGGTAACGGTAAGGAGGAAGGTAGTGGATTTTTCGTCCTTGTGCCACGGCTTTTTCCAGATATCGGTCCAGGTCCTTGAGTGGTGCGCTTTTGCTCACACCGATGGCAGCTGCCTTGTCGCTGACCAGGGGTTGCGGACCCATCCAGATGATGTCGTCCATATCCACATCGTTGCCGAAAAGGATCTCTTCACCGGTCTCCACATCAATGATGGCGGCAAAATCAGGATCCTGCAGACCGAAAAAATATACAAAGGAACTGTCTTGGCGGAATTTGTAGCAGTTGCTGACGTAATTCAAGGGCGCTTCGCTGTTGCCCAAAAAGAGCAGGATGCCGCTATCCATTTGTTCAAGGAGTCGGGCACGCCGGCTTTGATAAATTTCTTTTGCAAACATAATATCAGGTGTTTTTGGCAAAAATAGGAAAAAAAACGAAATTTGCTGTGACTAAATCGTATTACTATGGATTGGATGATTGATATCATTGCCCTGCTGTTGGGGATTTTTGGCTTATTGGGTTGTTTTCTTCCGGTGCTGCCCGGACCTCCGTTGAGTTATTTGGGTTTGGTGTTGTTGTACTTCTGGGGAAACGATCCCGGCTTTGTTTCTGTAACGGCCATGTGGGTGTGGCTGGCAATTGTGATTGTGGTGACGGTGCTGGACTATATCATACCTTCTTATTATACCCGTCGTACGGGAGGTTCCAGATCAGCGGCACGAGCTTCGCTGGTCGGACTGCTGTTGGGTATCCCTTTTGTGCCTCCGCTGGGCATGATTGTCGGTTCCTTCCTGGGCGCATTTCTGGCCGAAATGTTGATCGAACGCAAGTCGTCAAATGATTCATTCCGTGCCGCCTGGGGTACTTTTGTCGGGTTTTTGTTAGGCACAGGAATAAAATCTATAGTTTCAATTTTTTTGTTGTATTATATTGTTCGTGGATTTTGATTTTTAGAAATTATTTTCCCAAATTTGCATCCTAAGTGCTGTGGATATTATGCGGTATTAAACCTAAATAATACGTTTTTTTATAAACCTAAAATCTTATTTATGTTCACTTCAGAAAGAATGAGAAAGTCATTGCGTAGCGCGATGCTTGTTCTCTGTTCCCTGCTTTTAGCAGTTGGAACCATCTCAGCACAGAACATTACTGTTAAGGGTAAAGTCCTTGACGGTGCAGGAGAACCGGTTATCGGTGCCTATGTTCTGGTGGAAGGAACCCAAGTCGGAACTTTGGTTGACGAAGAGGGTGCTTATTCCATTTCTGCTCCTGCAAATGGACGTCTGGTCTTCTCTTTTATGGGATACAAAGACCAAGTCGTTGATATCAACGGACGTGCCATTATTGATGTAACTTTGGTGGAAGATGCTACGATGTTGGCAGATGCTGTTGTCGTAGGTTTCGGAACCCAAAAGAAGGAAAACCTGACTGGAGCCGTTGCTTCTGTTAACGTAGAAGAAGCTTTGGTTGCCCGTCCTATCGCTGACGTTGGTCGTGGTCTGCAAGGTGCAGCTCCCGGTTTGAGCGTTGTTGTAGCTGATAGCGAAGTTGGTTCTGACCCCGTGATGCGTATCCGTGGTACCCAAGCTTCTGTTTACGGCGAATCTTCTCCGCTCATCCTGTTGGACAACGTTGAAATTCCTTCCATCAACTTGGTTAACCCGAACGACATTGAATCCGTTACCGTTTTGAAAGACGCAGCTTCTGCTTCTATCTACGGTGCGAAAGCAGCTTTCGGTGTTATCTTGTTGACCTCAAAGAAAGGTGCAAATGTTGACCGCGTGGACGTACAATATTCTGGTAACGTTGCTTTCCAAAACATGGCAAAACAATACGAAATGGGTGATGTTGACGCATTGCGTTACACTGTTGAAGCAGCTGAACGCGTGGGTACTTTCACTCCCGTAGGTGCTTTCTGGTTGATCGACCGTGCCGGTTATGAAGCAGCTGTTGCATGGAAAGACAAATATGGTAACATGGATCCCTATGAACCGATGGTTTATGGTCGTGACTGGTATGTTGACCCTGCTAACGCAGGCCGCAAGATCGGTGTACGTACTTACAACCCCTACGACTACGTAGTGAAAGAATGGGCTCCCACTCATAGCCACAACGTTTCTGTAAACGGCCGTTCAGGTAACACCACTTACAACATGTCTGTTGGTTACTTGGATCAAAGCGGTATGATGAAGACTGCAAAACACGATGACTACCGTCGTTGGAATGCTTCTGCACGCATCAACACCAAAGTAAACAAGTTCATTGACTTGCACGCTGGTTTGATCTACTCAAGAAGCCAAAAACGCAGCGCGTACGCTTCTTCTTCAACAACTGCCGACGTTTGGTACTACCTCTATCGTTGGGGACCTACCTATCCGTTGACCACTGCTGATGAAAACGGCAACCCGATGCGTAACTTCACTTACGAAACCGCTCACGCCAATACGGCTACCCGTACAACCAACTACACCAGCGCAAATGCAGGTTTCACCATCACTCCGTTGAAAGACTGGACCATTGATTTGGACTACACTTTCTCAAACAACGAGTATGTTTACTTTGCTCCTGGTACCCGTTTCACCGCTGGTGACACCTGGTCTTCTCCGATCGCAAGAATGAACGCTGACGGTTCACGCGCTCAAGCAACCAACGAATGGGCTCAATTCAACGGTGCTCCCGCTACAGTTGACGCTTACATGTTGTCTTGCTACCAATACACTTCAAGCGGTTCTAACCCGGACCACGTATACCGTAGTGCAAGCGATGGCGCACGTTCAACCTTGAACTTGACCACCAACTACGATCTGAACCTGAACGATACTCATCACCTCCACTTCCTGGCTGGTATGAACGCCGTGAAATATGACTATGCATACAGCTGGTCACAAATTACCAAGTTGATTGACATCAACAACCCTCAATTCACCTTGGCAAACGGTACCCAAACTTCAGGTGGTAGCGAATCCTGGGAATCTCAACTCGGTTTCTTCGGTCGTGTCAACTACTCTTTGAAAGACCGTTACCTCTTGGAAGCCAACATCCGTTACGACGGTACTTCCAAATTCCCGACCGACCTGCAATGGCGTTGGTATCCTTCCTTCTCTGCTGCATGGCGTGTGATGGAAGAACCTTGGATGGACTTCGCAAAACAAGCAGTCAGCGCATTGAAACTCCGCGCCAGCTGGGGTTCAATCGGTGACCAAACCGTTCCCGGTAACTTGTATGTTCCGACCATGACCCGCAGCGAATTGAGCTGGATCATGGATGGTGCCAAACTGGTTTACTACGGTACTCCTGCCGCTGTATCTGATGCTATCACTTGGCAAGACATCGTTACCCTTGACTTCGGGGTAGACGCAAGTTTCTTCGCTGATGGTTCTTTGTCAGTAGTATTTGACTGGTTCCAACGCGACACCGACAACATGTTGGTTCCGATGGAAGGTATCTCTTACACCTTCGGTACTTCTGCTCCGAAAGGTAACTACGGTTCATTCCGTACAACCGGTTGGGAATTGGCTGTTAACTACGGTCACCAATTCAACAATGGTTTGACTTTGACCGTTGACGCTACCTTGGCTGATGCATTGACCAAAGTTACTGCTTATGGTTCTACCCAAAGCATTGATGACTACTATGTAGGTAAGACCATCGGTGAAATCTGGGGTTATGAAACTGACCGTCTCTATCAAAAAGACGACTTCGTTTATGACGAATCCGGCAACTTGAAACAAATCACTTCTACTGACGGTTATACCGTAAACGAAACCAAAGACGGTATTACCCAAGGTTTCTTGCAAAACTCTTCATCTTTCAAATTCGGTCCTGGTGACGTGAAGTTCAAAGATTTGAACGGTGACGGTGTCCTGGATGATGGTGAACGTACTTTGGACGAACATGGTGACTTGAAAGTGATCGGTAACACGACTCCTCGTTACGAATACAGCCTCCGTCTTGCTTTGGCATGGCATGGATTTGACTTCTCAGTCTTCTTCCAAGGTGTTGGTAAACGTGAATTGTGGGCAAACTCTCCGCTGACACAAGCCGGTTGGAACTCATCCGATGGTGCTATGCCGCAAGCTATGGCAGGTAACTTCTGGATTGAAGGTGTTAACGAAGATGCTTTCTGGCCTCGCGCATTCAACAACGGTGCTTCTGCAAGCGTGAACAACATGCAAGTACAAAGCCGTTACCTGTTGGATATGTCTTACCTGAGACTGAAAAACTTGACCTTCGGTTACACTTTGCCTGAAAAACTGACTAAGAAGGCTTTGATCAACAAAGTACGCGTTTATGTTGCTTTGGAAAACTTCTTGACTTTCGATCACCTTGATGGTCTGCCTATCGATCCTGAAGCAATTTCCGGTTATTCAATGTTGAACGGTAGTAACTACAACAGTGGTCGTACCGGTGTGGGTACTCCTGCCTTCAAGACTGCTTCATTTGGTCTTCAAATTAATTTCTAACGGATAGATGGATATGAAAAAATACATTTTTACACTTGCAACACTGGCTGTTCTGATGTTGGCCGGTTCTTGCTCTGACTTCCTGGACCGTCCGCAAAAATCAGCAATGGACGACTCCAACTATTGGACTAACGAGTCTAATGTCCGTTTGTTCGTAAACGGCGCTTATGACCGTTACTTCACCGGTTATGCTACATCTTGGAGTACTGCTTATGTGCCCTACCGTGGTGCCAACTTCAATGACGACATGACCAGCAGCAACAAACAAACCAGCTTCCAGGAAGCAGTTCCTGCAGATAACTGGTATCGTGCTGAAGGTACTTACTGGTTGACTCAAACCGGTTCTTCTCCCTGGAACTTCGGTTGGATCCGTAAATGGAATACATTGATTGCCCGTTTGGATCAAATGAAAGAAAATGGTTACCTGGCTGACGAAGCTTACAATCACTGGATGGGTGTTGCCCGTTTGCTCCGTGGTTTTGAATATGCTTCTTTGGTAAACTCTTTCGGTGATGTTCCTTACTATGACAAAGTGGTTTCCGATACCGATGTTGAAGGTCAATACAAACCTCGTGACCCTCGTACCTTGGTAATGGACAAAGTTTACGATGACTTTGACTTTGCATTGAACAACATCCGTCTGAGCGATGGTAGTTCATACATCAACCGTTATGTAGCTGGTGCTATGATTTCACGCGCCATGTTGTTCGAAGGTTCTTGGTACACCTATCACAACGTAGGTGATGCAGAACGTGCTGCCAAATATTTGAACCAAGCTGTAACTGCTGCTAAGCTGGTTATGGATTCAGGTCTGTACAACTTTACCGTTGATTTCCGTTCATTGTTCGGATCTTTCGCTAACCCCGGTGGTGAAGTGATCATGTACCGTGAATACAGCGACGCTCTGGCTTCCCGCCACTGTATTGCTTCTTATTCAAACTTGGCTGAATCACAAGGACCTGCTGCCAACGCAGCTTTGCTGAAATCCTTCATTTCCAGCAACGGTCAACTCTGGAGCGAAAGCGGTGATACCAACTTTGACCTGTCTCACCTGGTAGCAGACCGTGACCCTCGTTTCGAAGCCTCTTTCTGGCACGAAGCTAACCAATCCTCTGCAACTTTGCTTTACACCTGCAAGTTCATTGACCGTCAAGGTGTATTGAACTATCCTGGTCCTTACCCGTCACAATACGGCTCTAACACCAACACCAACGGTTACCCTGTTTACCGTTTGGCAGAAGTTGTGTTGAACTGGTTGGAAGCTAAAGCTATCTTGGCTGAAAACTACGGTGGTGCTGCTATTCAACAAACTGACTTGGATGCTTCTATCAACGCTATCCGTACCCGTCCGTTGGATGAAGTTGCTCAAAGCAAGGGCGTACAACAAACTGCTCCTCTGCAACTCAACGCTCTGCCCAACGACCCGAACCGCGATTCAGACGTTTCTGCTTTGATGTGGGAAATCCGTCGTGAACGCCGTATGGAATTCGTGTTCGAAAACTTCCGTCTGTTGGACCTCCGTCGTTGGCATAAACTCGACTACATGGACGGCAGCAAGAACCCTGATTTGTTGCTCGGTGCATGGGTTGACCTGACCAAGACTGAAGGTGACGGTATCCTGACTTCATTCAACGTGTTGAGCGAAGCCAATATCGAAAAGATCCGCGTACAAAAACTGGATGGTACTGTAGTTACCTGGAACGGTTCAAACGCTGCTGATATGGTTGGTTTCTACCTCCCGATCAACGTACAAAACCGTGACGTTGTTGCTGCAGAAAAGAACTACCTGGCTCCGATCTGTACAGACGTGATCAACACTTACATTGACAAAGGTAAATCTAACCCGAACATTGCACCCATCGTGCAAAACCCGGGTTGGTAGTCAACTCCTGATAAAGAAAGAGGGTGGTCCGTTTGGGCCACCCTTCTTTTTTGACTTTATTGCTTCTGTCTTCAGTTTATTTCGAAGGAGTTTATCTATAATCTGACCGACAGGCCGATGTTGACCAGACCGCGGTAACCGAATCCCAATTCCCCGAAGATACCAAAGACTTCTCCGTAGCGGGCTTTGATGGCTGTCAAGTGATAGGCAAATTTCATCCGGTCTTTGGGGTATTTCACCACGTTGTCCATTTCCGGACTGTCCAGGTATTTTTTCACCGTTTCATCCATATAGGCAGCTCCAGCATACAGGCCACAGGAGATGCTCAGCATACCGTTTTCCAAGTAGGTCCATTGGGCATGTACTTGTGCCGTATAGGTGGTCAAGGCGGAGTTGTAGAGTTTGGTATTGGCCTTGAGTTGCGGCAGGTCCGAGGTCAGGACGATGTCTGCAGCTGCATGGCTGATACCCCCGGCAATCCCGATTGAGAAGAGCGGATGGGGAGAGAACTGGTAGCCGATACCAGCGGCGCCGGTAAACATGTGGTTGGAGGATTTTCCTTCTGCAGCACCGGTCATCATGGGTTTTCCCAATGTGGTGGTCAGTTCCAGAATGGTGGGTGTCCCATAGTTGACGGTAATTTCGTGGCGGGGAAAATAGTCTGCGTCTTTCTCTTTCCAGGTTTGCGCAGTCAGGTCAGCAGATTGTCCCATGAGTGCTGTTGTCAGGGCAATCATGCCGAGATTCAGGAGTCTGTCTCTTTTCATAAAACGTATGATTATCCGATTGTTTTACTTAACATTGTTGTTTTAGCGGTAAAGATAGCATAATTTTTTTCCTATCTTTGCATAAATGTAATTACATAACAATCGATTTAAAATGAAACGTTTCCTGATTCTTATTTCTGCGCTTATGGTGACCGTTGCTTGCAAGGAAGTAGGGACTGCTCCCGAATTGACAGAACCTGCTATCAACAAACCGAAGATACAAGTCGTGGACGGTCAGTTCACTCCCGAAATCATGCACCTGTTGGGTAAGGTTTCCGACCCGCAGTTGTCCCCGGATGGACAATCCATCCTTTACGGGGTAGCCTATACCGATATAGAAAAGAACAAAAGCCAGCGTCACCTCTTTACCATGGATGTGGATGGCGGCAACAACAAGAAGATTACCGCACAGAATACCAGTCTGAGCAATGCCCGGTGGTACAAGGATGGCCAACACATCCTTTTCCTGATGAAAGGACAGATCCATTCCATGCGATCGGATGGTAGCGGACTGATTCACCAGATTTCCCACGTTGAGAATGGAATATCTGCATTTGAGCTGTCTCCGGATCACTCCAAAATTTTCTACATCAGTGAGATCCGTTCCATAACCCGACCGGTGGACCTCTACCCGGACCTGCCCAAATCTTCGGGCCGGATCATTACCGATCTGATGTACCGTCACTGGGACCACTTTGTGGAATATATCCCCCGTACCTATGTTGCCGACCTGGCAGAGCGGCATGTTTTGCGGGGAGGTAATGCGCTCAGCGGTGCTTTTGACTTGTTGGGAGATGAGCCGTATGAATTGCCGACCTTGCCCTTTGGAGGACTTGAACAGCTCAGTTGGAGCCCTGATGGCAAGAGCGTGGCTTATTCTTGCCGCAAAGTGACCGGAAAGGAGTATGCATTTTCTACCAATACGGATATTTACCTGTATGACCTGGAAAGTGGTGCGGTGCAAAACATCACCGAAGGCAATATGGGGTATGATACGGAACCCCGTTTCTCTCCGGATGGCCGTTATATTGCCTGGATCAGTATGGAGCGCGGCGGTTTTGAGGCTGACAAGCAACGCCTCTTTGTAATGGATCTCCAAACCGGTCAAAAGACCGAATTGTCAGCGGCATACAAATACAATGTGCAGAGCCCGGTATGGAAGGATGACAGTCAGGGCCTTTACTTCACTTCTTTGGTGAATGCGCTGCAAGGAGTTTTCGAAACAGACTTGCAAGGCAATATCCGACGCATTACCTCGGATAAGGCCTGGCATGACTTCGGTGGTGTAGCCAAAGCTGCCAACGGTCAGTTGATCACGACCTATAGCTCAATGAATGCTCCCGCTGAGATTGTGTCCATCAATCCCCAAAACGGAGATTTCCATCAATTGACTCACGAAAATGATGCGGTGCTGGCACAACTCAAATCCACCCGCATTGAAGAACGTTGGATTACGACCACAGACAACAAGAAGATGCATACCTGGGTAGTTTACCCGACTGATTTTGATCCCCAAAAGCAATATCCCGCTTTGCTGTTCTGTACCGGTGGCCCGCAAGGAACCATCAGTCAGAGCTGGTCAACCCGCTGGAATCCCCGTCTGATGGCTTCCCAAGGCTATATTGTCATCTTACCCAACCGTCGGGGTACTACTGCCTTTGGTCAGGAATGGTGTGACCAGATCTCCGGCGACTATATGGGACAAAATATGCAGGACTACTTGTCGGCTGTCAAGGATCTCAAGAAAGAAAAATTTGTGGGTAAGGTAGGTGCTGCTGGAGCCAGCTACGGCGGTTTCTCAATCTATTACCTGGCCGGTATTCACAAAGGGACCTTCTCTGCTTTCCTGTCGCACGCCGGTATTTTCAATCAGGAGCAGATGTACCTGATGACTGAGGAATTGTGGTTCCCGACTTGGGATAACGGAGGTGCTCCGTGGGATAACAACCCGGTGGCTCGCCGTCACTACGCCAACTCTGCCCACAAGCTGATCAAGAACTGGGATACCCCGATTATGGTGACCCACGGAGAAATGGACTATCGGGTGCCGGTAGAACAAGGCATGGCGGCATTCAATGCCGCACAGATGATGGGTGTTCCGTCAGAAATGCTTTTGTTCCCGGAAGAAAACCACTGGATCCTCAAACCCCAGAATTCCATCCATTGGAACCGGGCTTTCTTTGCCTGGTTCGACAAGTGGTTGAAAGACTGATCAAGGCATAGACCCCACAAATGAGCATCATCAGGGCCTGGCTTTCGTGTGAAATGGTGGCAAAAATGACACCATGGGTCTGCGGAATGGCGTAGAGGGAAGTCAGTGCCAGACTGATGATGAAATGGTAGGCACCGATGCCGCCTTGTACCGGGACAATCCAACCCAGACTGCCGACTACCATCAGAAACAAAGCGTCCACGCCGTTGAGTGAATCAATGGCGGGGAAGGCTTGTATTGTTGTGTAGCTCATGAGCCAGTAACCCAGCCAGATGAGGATGGTAAGCAGAAAAAAGCGGCCTTTTTGGGGCATTCTGAATCCGGCGGCCAAGCCGTCCATCAATCCTTTGCCAATTGTAAACAATTTGCTTAGCAACGGGAATTTCCGGAGCCGGTCGCGGAAATGATACATGGACCAAAGCAGACCGATGGCAACCAGAATGAGTCCGGCGATGAGCCATAGGATGTTGAAGGGCAGTTTTTGCATCAGGGGCTCTCCGATTTGCTGCATGACGAAGGATCCGAATTCCTGCCAACGCAGCAGCAGGACCGCCAGCAGGATCAGGGCGTAGCAGAGCATATCAAAACTGCGTTCCAGTACAACTGTACCCAACACGGCTTCGTAGCTGGTCTTGCCGGTGGCGGAGATGACCCCGCAGCGGGCAAATTCTCCGGCCCGGGGCAGGGCAAAATTGGCGAGGTAGCCGATGCTGATGCCATCAAAACTCTCTCTGCGTGTAATGGTCGGGTTCAGTGGCAACATCAGTATCCGCCACCGCAGGCTTCTCAGGAAGATGGGAAGGGCACTCAACAGGGTGGTCACGATCACCCAACGGAAATTGCAGGAACGGATGCCATCCACCAGGTCCTGCCATTTTACGCCACGGAAGGCGAAGTACAACAAAATGCCGGCGAGAGCCAGCATTGTAACCCAGATCAGGGCGGATTTCAGACGCGCCATTGATTATTGGATCAGCTGGTTGGTGTGGGAGTCCGGAAATACCAGATTCGGTTTGAACTGCTGGGCTTCTTCCGGAGTCATCCAGGCAAAAGCCATGATGATGACCAGGTCGCCTTCGTTGAACAAATGGGCTGCGGCACCGTTGATGCCGATTTTACCGCTCTTGCGTTCACCGGGAATGACATAGGTCTCGATCCGGTTTCCGTTGGTGATGTTGACGACAGCTACCTTTTCTCCTTCGAAGAGGTTGGCGGCTTCCATCAGCTCCCGGTCTATGGTGATGCTGCCGATGTAGTTGAGGTTGGCTTCGGTGACCGTTACCCGGTGTATTTTGGATTTGACGATTTCGAGGTACATCGTATTGGTGCGTTAGGTGTTATTTCAGTTTGATATTGTCGATGAGTCGGACGGGGCGGGCGTAAACGGCGCAGCCGAGTTGGATTTCATCCGCATCGTCCCAGGTTTGGACGGGTTCCATGGTGTGGGCATTGAAGATCTCAATGTATTCGGTCTCCAGTTCCGGGTTGGCGTCGATGATCCGAGTCAGCCGTTCAATGACTTGTGCGGGCGAAAGATCGCTCATCCATTCCTTGGCCTGACGGATGCATTGGTAGATGTGCGGAGCGGCAGCGCGTTGCTGCGGGGTAAGCAGGGTATTGCGGGAGCTTAACGCCAATCCGTCTTCGCCACGGGCGATCGGGCAGCCGATGATCTGAATCGGGAGTTGCAGGTCGCTGGTTACAAAGCGCAGGATGGCCAGTTGTTGGAAATCCTTTTCGCCGAAGTAGGCTCTGTGTGGACGGACAATTTCAAACAGCCGGGTCACGACTTGGGCAACCCCGTTGAAGTGGCCGGGACGTCGGGGGCCTTCTCCATAGAGATCCAGACCGCCAAGGTTGAAGATGCGGGTATCGGGTTCGGGGTAGATGTCAATGACGCGGGGTGCAAAGACGATGTCCACTCCTGCCGGTTCTACCAGGGCACAGTCTGCTTCCAGTGTGCGGGGATAGGTGGCCAGATCATTCGGGTTATTGAATTGGGTAGGATTGACGAAAATGGAGATGACCGTTGCAGAAGATTCTGCGACACTACGGCGGATCAGGGACAAGTGTCCTTCGTGCAGAGCCCCCATCGTGGGGACAAAGCCGATCTCGCTCTTGTTGGGGAGCGATTGGTAGGCTGCTTGGAATTCAGCCAAAGTTCTTGCGACTATCATAGTTCAAAATAATGTCGCAAACTTACAACATTTGTTCTATATTCGCACGAATTTCAAACAATTTATCAGTAAATCCGATGAGTAAGAAATCTATTTTGGGAATTGGCAATGCCTTGACGGATATTTTGGGGGTGTTGCCGGATGACAGTTGGTTGGACCGTTTTCATCTGCCCAAGGGCAGCATGCAGCACGTGGATGAGGCCACCGGAGACAAGATCTGGCAGGAACTCAAGACGATGGGCGTTCAGTATGTGGCGGGAGGATCTGCAGCCAATACCCTGACCGGGACGGCTGTTTTCGGTCTTCGGAGCGGTTTTATCGGAAAAGTGGGAGATGATGAACTGGGAGCCCTGTACAAATCGGATCTGGACCGGAACGGCATCTGTTCCAACCTGCTCAAGGGACAGGCTGCCTCGGGTCGGGCCATGGTCTTCATTACTCCTCCCAACGGGGAGCGTACCTTTGCGGTGTACCTGGGAGCAGCTCTGGAGTTGGGACCTGAAGATTTGAAACCGGAATTTTTTGAAGGGTACGACTACTTCCACATTGAGGGCTTTCTGGTGCAGAACCAGTTGTTGCTGCGTCGGGCAGTGGAACTGGCCAAGGAAGCGGGTATGTTCATTTCATTGGACCTGGCTTCTTACAATGTGGTGGAGTCCAACAAGACATTCCTGCACGATATCGTTGAAAATTATGTAGATCTGGTATTTGCCAACGAAACAGAAGCGCATGCCTTCACTGGAGAGCGTTCTCCGAGAAAAGCCCTGGAGGAGATTGCCCGCTTGTGTCGGATAGCAGTTGTGAAAGTGGGTCAGGATGGCTCCATGATCCAGTGCGGGGAGGATTATCATTACATTGAAGCCTTTCCGGCGCAGACCAAGGATGCTACCGGAGCCGGCGATTTGTACGCGGCCGGTTTCCTGTATGCGTTGGCGGAGGGAATGCCCTTGCGCGTCTGTGGGGAAGTCGGCTCAATCATTGCTGCAAAGGTGGTGGAAGTGGTCGGTCCGAAGATTGACATCCCCCGTTGGAAGGAGGCCAAGCAGCTGATTCGGGAACGGATGGGCCAATAGGCCGGTCTGTGGGTTAGAACAGCCCGAACAATTGGGCGTCAATCCGGTCGATGACGTGGGCCAGATCCTCGGGACGGTCTTCGAATTTGATTTCATCCGCGTTGACGATCAGCAGCGGCCCTTCGTACGTGCTGATCCAGTTCTCGTAGCGTTCGTTCAGTCCCTGGAGGTAATCAATGCGGATGCTGCTTTCGTATTCGCGGCCCCGTTTTTGAATCTGTGCTACCAGGTTGGGAATGGACGAGCGCAGGTAGATGAGCAGGTCCGGTTTCTTGATCAGGGAGATCATCAGGTTGAACAGGCTGTTGTAATTTTCAAAATCCCGGTCGTCCATGTGTCCCATGCTGTGCAGGTTGGGGGCAAAGATGCGGGCATCTTCGTAGATGGTGCGGTCCTGTACGATGGTGTGGCTTTCCTGATGGATCTTGACGATGTCCTCAAAGCGTTTGTTCAGGAAATAGATCTGGGTGTTGAAGGACCAGCGCTTCATGTCCTGGTAGAAGTCTGCCAGATACGGGTTGTGATCAACCGATTCATAACGGGCTTCCCAACCGTAGTGGGCTGCCAGGAGCCGTGTCAGCGTTGTTTTTCCGCTACCGATGTTTCCTGCGATGGCAATGTGCATGACGTAAAGTTTTGAGGTTGTTTTACGGGATACAAAATTAGAAATTTATTTCAATCCTTCGTATATTTGCCTTATGATACAGATAAAGACTTTTTATTTCAATGATCTGCGCACCTGCTGCTACCTGTTGTGGGATCAGACGCAGGAATGTGTCATTGTGGACCCGGGTTGTTTCTCGGAAAGTGAAAAAAACAGATTGGTGAAATTTGTGCAGGAGAACGGTCTCAAACCGGTCAAACTGGTCAATACGCACGGTCATTTCGATCATGTGATGGGCAATGTTTTTGTGTCGGCTCAGTGGAAACTGGAGACCTGGATGAATCAGTACGATGTGCCGCAGCTGGCCAGAACTTCCACCTATGGCAACTATTTCGGGTATGAGATTCCGCAACCCAGTGAACAGGTCCATAACCTGGCTGACGGGGATGTGCTGACATTTGGAAATTCTTCCCTCCAGGTGCGTCATACACCGGGTCACTCCCGTGGGGGCATTGTGCTGTACAGCGCAGAAGATGAGTTTGTGCTGGTGGGTGATTCTCTGTTTGCCGGCAGTATCGGTCGGACCGATCTTCCCGGCGGGGATTATGATGAACTGATGGAGAGTCTGCGGACCAAGGTGCTGACCTTGCCTCCGGATACCAAGGTCTATCCGGGACACGGTCCGGCGACGACCATCGCTACCGAATTGACGACCAATCCGTTTTTGACCGATGCAAAACCCCAAATCTGGCAACATTGACATTGTCAATGCAAGCGTACATAACCTCAAGAACATCAGCCTGCAGATTCCGCGCAATCAGCTGATTGTCGTGACTGGCCTGAGTGGGAGCGGAAAGTCTTCGCTGGCTTTCGATACCATTTTTGCAGAGGCCCAGCGGCGTTATGTGGATACCTTGTCCGCTTATGCCAAACAGTTTATCGGGGTGTTGGAACGCCCTAAAGTAGAGCGGATCAGCGGGTTGAGTCCCACCATTGCCATCGAGCAGAAGAGTACCAACCGCAATCCCCGTTCTACGGTGGGAACCATAACGGAGATTTCAGATTTCCTGCGTCTGTTGTATGCCCGTTCTGCAGAGGCTTATTCGCCGGTTACCGGCAAAAAAATGGAGCGTTATACGGACCAGCAGATCCAGCAGCTGATCCTGGAACGTTTTTCGGGGAAGAAGTGCATTGTGCTGGCCCCTTTGGTCAAAGGACGGAAGGGACATTACCGGGAACTTTTTGCTTCGTTGGTCAAAAAGGGATTTTCTCAAGTGCGGGTGGACGGATCGTTGTGTTACCTGGAGGATGTGGCCGATGGGGTTGACCGCTACAAGCCCCACTTCATTGAACTGGTCATTGACAAGCTCGTTCCCCGTCAGGAAGACGAGAATCGGATCCGCACGGCGATCCGTTCGGCCCTGGGCTATGGAAAAGGCTCTTTGGCGCTGTGGGAACCTGACCATGACGAATTGCATCATTTCAGCAAATATTTCATTTGTCCCGAGAGCGGGATTTCTTTGCCGGAGCCGGCACCGCATACCTTTTCGTTCAACTCTCCGCAGGGTGCTTGTCCGCATTGCAAAGGATTGGGGGTGGTGGCCAGCATTGACCGGGACAAGATCATTCCGGACCCGACCTTGTCCATTGCCGAAGGTGGAATCCTGCCCTTTGGTGAGAAACGGGACAACATGATGTTCCGCCTGTTGGACAGTGTGGCCCGAAAATACAAATTCTCGCTCAATGACCCGATCGGGACCTTGTCTGAGGAGGTGATGAACCTGTTGTTCTATGGCTCGAAT
>CALCYB010000129.1 GCA_937906485.1 uncultured Rikenellaceae bacterium | reverse complement strand
CGGTAATCTTCACTTGACCCGGATAAGTCATTTCATCCTGAATCTTCTTGGCGATGTCGGCAGAGAGACTTTCTGTCTGCTTGTCGTCAATCTTGTCGGCACCAACGATGACACGGAGTTCACGACCTGCCTGGATGGCGTAAGTCTTGGTGACACCCGGATAAGACATGGCCAATTGTTCGAGGTCGTTGAGGCGCTTGATGTAAGCTTCCACGATTTCACGACGGGCACCCGGACGGGCACCTGAAATGGCGTCACATACCTGTACAATCGGTGCCAAGAGGCTGGTCATTTCCACTTCGTCGTGGTGAGCACCGATGGCATTGCAAATGTCTGCCTTTTCCTTATACTTTTCTGCCAACTTCATACCATATAATGCGTGTGGCAATTCGTTTTCTTCATCGGGCACCTTACCGATGTCGTGCAACAAGCCGGCACGTTTTGCCTTCTTCGGGTTCAAGCCGAGTTCCGATGCCATGACCGCACAGAGGTTAGCGGTTTCGCGGGCATGTTGCAAAAGGTTCTGACCGTAGGATGAACGGTATTTCATCCGTCCGATGAGTTTGATCAGTTCGATGTTCATACCATGGATACCCAAGTCAATGCAGGTGCGTTTACCGGTTTCCAGGATTTCATCTTCCAATTGTTTTTGCACTTTGGCCACCACTTCTTCAATGCGGGCAGGGTGAATCCGGCCGTCGGTGACCAGTTGGTGCAAGGCCAGGCGGGCAACTTCTCTTCTTACCGGATCGAATGCCGAAAGCAGGATGGCTTCAGGCGTGTCATCTACTACAATCTCTACCCCGGTAGCCGCTTCCAAGGCGCGGATATTACGGCCTTCGCGTCCGATGATGCGGCCTTTGATTTCGTCGCTGTCAATGTGAAATACGGTGACGGCGTTTTCAATAGCCGTTTCGGGAGCTACCCGTTGGATGGTGTTGATGACAATGCGTTTGGCTTCTTTGCTCGCAGTCATCCGGGCTTCATCCATGACATCATTGATATAAGACATCGCTTGGCTCTTGGCTTCTTCACGCATGCTTTCCACCAATTGGGCCTTTGCTTCGGCAGCTGTCATACCGGCAATGCTTTCGATTTGGTCAATGGCTTGTTTTTTGAGTTTTTCGTATTCTTCGTTTTTACGGTTGACCAGATCCAGTTGGGTTTTCAGGTTATCCTTGATGCTCTCCACTTCTTTGTTCTTGCGTTGTATTTCGGAGGCCTGTTGGTTGATCTGAATCTCTTTTTGCTTGAGTTTTGTTTCCTGTTGCTGAATTTGGGCGTTCTTTTCGTTGATGTACTGCTCGTGTTCACTCTTCAATTGCAGGAATTTCTCTTTTGCTTGGAAGATTTTTTCTTTTTTGATATTTTCTCCTTCCTGTTCAGCCGCTTTGAGGGCTGCTTCTCTTTTCTTTTTGAGCAGTGTTTGCTGGATGAGGATGTAGATCCCCGCACCGACAAAAGCAGCTACAACTGCTACTATAATTGTGGTCATCATATGGTTGTGTATTTATTTAGGTTTACTTGCGCCTGCAGAATCAGAGCAAGAGTGAGATTGCTATAAAAAAGCCGTCGTGAGCTGTTTAGACAAAAAATCTTAAATGTTAAGATTTGAGTGCTGGTAAAACGCAGACTTCCAACGTCTGTGGGCTTGCGCCCGACAAATCCCCCGAAGGGTAACCCAGGCCTGTCTTTGTTTTTAAAGTTTACTCGGTATAGTAGTTTCGTTGATTTTAGCAAAGAGCGTCACGGCGGCTCAGTCTATATGCTTTCAAGATATGCTTCCAATAATTTGTCCAGTTCCTTGACATCTTCAAGAAAACGGCCGGAAAGATCATTCTGTTTGTCTTTTAGGGTTTGGGTCATCAAATGCAACAATATGATGGACAACGCATCCTGATCATCCTTGAAACTGAATCTTTTCTTATAGTCCAGCAGCTTGTCATTGATCGTCTTGACAGCCAGACGGACCACTTCTTCATCCGAAGCTTTGATATTCAACGGGAACGGATTGTTCGCAATCCGTACTTGAATGGATATTTTCTTTTCTTCCATCAGCTTATTCATTCAATAAGGCAACACACTTGTCCACTTCACGTATCAACCGCGCAATCCTTCTTCTTGCCTCATCCACATCGGATGTTGAAGCAACAAAAGCTTCAGTCAATTGTAACCTATCTATTCTTGCTTCTAATTCGTTTATTGTTTCTTTTTGTTGGTTTATATCTGTTTTATATTGTTCTAACTGTTGTTTCAGCAAGTTGTTTTCAGCCGATACAGACTCATATTTTGCGATGAGGGTTTCTATTCTCATCCGCAAACTCTCAATGACGGGTTGATAACTGGAATCCATATCCTAAAAAGCAACTGCTTACAAAAATATGAAATGTTTTGTGAACTAAAAAATAAATCTCCATTCACCCAGGTTCTCAGGGAGGAGGGACTCCGGTGTAATTTCTCCGGACCGGGATACGTATTCGTCCACCAGGGTTCTGATTTCGGGCAACCGTAATGAGATTCGTTTTTCTAAATCACTGGAAGTGAGTTCAGTAAGTTTGAAAAGGCCACCTGCACCGCTGGCCCGGTAGGAGTTGATCGCTACGGTGTATCTGTGCTGAAGATCAAACGGATGTTGATTGGCCAGTCCTTTGATTCGGATCCTTTTACCAAGAGGTTGGCGGGTGTCCACTTCATAAATCAGTCCAGCCACGGAATCATAATTGTAAGCGGGACCTTTTCCGGCAATCCAATTGTCGTAAGACTGTTCCAGATAGGCTTTGATTTCTGCTCCGGTCATCCAGATCTGGTAGAGCTGATTCTCGAAGGGGTAGATCTGATAGAGGTCGTTGAAATTCAGAGGGCCGGCTGGGATGCGTTTCTGGGTGTTGAGCGGGGCCGAAATGGAAAGGTCCGATCCCGTCGCATCCAATTGGACGCGGTGAATCAGGTTCATGTACAGCGATGGCCCTTTCAGCGCCTGAGCGAAGTCCATCTCGCAGGACAGCGATCCTACCGGACGGAGGGTGAATGCTTTGACCCGTTGGTAATCGTCTGCAAAGGTCTGGTTGTATTCCTTGCTGGAGGGATGTTCCTTGAGCGGTATCAGTTCGGCTGTTTTGCGGGTAATGGTATTTTGGCCCCCTTGACGGGTATAGGCAACGGATAGTTGTGTCACGTACTCTGCGCGGGAACCGCCTTCCAGCACCCAGGTGGAGTCAGGACCTGCTTTTTCACAGAACAGGCGGTGGTCGTGGGCTGCAAAGATGGCATCAATGCCTTGCAGGTGATGGGCCAGGTACAGGGCCGGATTTTCCAGACTCAAGGTTTCTTTGCCAATGCCGGCATGGATGGCCAGGATCAGCAGGTCCGGTTGTTCTTGTGCGCGTAGTCGGTCAATCCGTTGCTGCAGTTGTTCTTCTATCGGACGGAATGTCAGACCGGACCAGAGTTCCGGATTGAGCCATTGCGGAATGTTGGGATTGGTCATTCCGAGGATGGCAATGCGCAGTCCTCCTTTGTGGATGAGGGCATATTCGTCAAACCAAGGATTCCCGGCCGAGTCAATAGCATTTGCAGCCAGATAGGGACAATCCAACTCATCCCGGAGGCGATCATAGACGGGGTGACCGGTTTCGATATCGTGGTTGCCGACGATGGCGGCATCGTAGTCCATGTAGTTGAATATCCGGCTCATCAGGTGTTGTCCGCCAGAGGTGTCCTTGTAGTTGTAATAGTAAGCCGCGTTGTCTCCTTGCAGCACGTCACCGACATCCAGCAGCAGGACTTGCTTCTTGCCATAGGTTTCTCGCAGGGAGGTGACATAAGCATGTACTTTGGACAAGGATCCGGGATTGACGGCATCATTGACGTAGGCCGAGTCAAAGAAACGGGCGTGAAGGTCGTTGGTGGAGACGATGATGAGTTCCTTCTGGCGGGGACTGCACGCATCGGTCAGGCCGGCCAGCAGGAGAATAAGGAGAGGATACAGGATTTTTTTCATAAGGTACAGGGATTATTGGCTGGTGAGCGTAAAATCGTCCTGGTCTTTCCAGGCCGGGAATTTTTCCCGGAAACGGAGTAAGGGTTCCATGGCAACCGTTGCACTCAGCAAGCCAGGGGTGTCGTAATGGGGTGGAATGATGTGTTCGCCTTTGAAGTCCACGATGCAGGATCCGCCGGAATAACTCAGTTCAGGCTCTTCTCCAAACCGGTTGCAGAATACTGTATAGCATTGGTTTTCAATGGAACGTGCCTGGTTGAGCAGGTTGGCTGTCCGAATGCGGGAACCCGGCCAGGATGCGACGTTCAACAGCAGGTCGTAT
This sequence comes from uncultured Rikenellaceae bacterium, assembly GCA_937906485.1. GTDB lineage: Bacteria > Bacteroidota > Bacteroidia > Bacteroidales > UBA932 > JAGCJX01. The sequence goes on along the minus strand of CALCYB010000129.1, from coordinate 2,854 downwards.
TCAAGGTGCCGGTTGCGGAGCCACACCGGAAAGCGCAAGTCGTAGCAGGTACTTAGCCGGATGCGCCAGCCGCGCCATTGGACGATGGGAGCAGCCGATCCGGGGGAATAGGTCTGGCTTTCATTGCCGATGGAGAAGATGTGCTTCTTGTCATAGTGCGCTTGCGAACCATCCGGTTTGCAGAAGTAAAGCCGGTTGTAGTAGCGTCCTTCCTCTTGGACCGGAAGGGAACCGGCTACGGCTCCATGGATGCGTCTGGCCGTGGCCCTCATCCAGGCCAGGGTGGAACCCTCTTGTGGTTCTGCAAAACGTGCATCCATTGTAAATCCTGTAGAGAAAAATTCCGGCAGCACCAGCAAGTCGGTTTGAAGTCCGGCGGTCAGTTCGTCCAGTCGGCAAAGGCTCTTTTGGGGTGACTGCCAGGAAGGATCACTTTGGCACAGGTGAATGGTCAATTGGTCAGGCATTGTCTCGGGCGGTGTTCTTTTGGTTGATGCGGTTCATGACCAGGGCGATGGCACCGTCACCGGTGACGTTGCAGGCCGTTCCAAAACTGTCCATAGCAATGTAGAGGGCAATCATAAGGCCTTGCAGGTTTTCGTCAAATCCCAGGAAGGAGCTCAATACGGCCAAGGCGGCCATGATGGCTCCACCGGGAACCCCTGGAGCCGCTACCATGGTTACTCCCAGCATGAGGATGAAACCGGCATAGGTGCCCAGATCCGTTGGCATGCCGTTGAGCAGGGAAATGGCGTAGGCGCACGCCGTGATTTTCAAGATGCTTCCGGACAAGTGTATGGTGGCGCAGAGTGGAATGACAAAACCGGCCACATCTTCGCGGACTCCGTTTTTGATGGCTTGCTTCAAGGTCACGGGAATGGTCGCTGCCGAGGACTGCGTGCCCAATGCGGTGGCATAGGCCGGCAGCATGGTAATCAAGGCCTTGATCGGATTTTTCTTGGCGATGATGCCCGCAATGGTGAACTGGATCAGCAGCAGGGTAATGTGCAGGATGAAGATGACAACGATCACCTTCATGAAGGTGCCTAATACGGGGCCGATCTGTCCTTCAGCTCCGATTTTAAGGAAGATCCCGAAAATATACAGGGGCAGGAAGGGGATGATGATCTTCTCAATCACCAGCAGGGTAATGTCTTTGAATTCGTTCATGCCGTTGCGCAGCACCTCTCCTTTGATGGCTGCCAGTCCCAGGCCCAGGACAAAAGCCAGAATCAGGGCGGACATGACGTCCATCACCGGGGGCATGGCAATGCTAAAATAGGGAAGAATCTGCGTGCCGGCTTGCGTAACGGCCTCGGGGTCCATGGCTCCGGGGGTGAGCAGGGACGGGTAGGTCCATTGGCAGGTGAAATAGGACAGAAAGCCGGCAAAGACCGTTGATCCGTAGGCGATCAGGACCGTCATGCCCAACAGCCCTCCTGCACTTTTACCCAAATCGGCAATGCCGGGAACAATGAGGGCCAGGATGATCAGTGGGATGATAAAGGAAAGGAAGTTGCCGAAGATGCCGTTGATGGTTACAAAAATACGGGTGATGGCCGGCGGAAAGAAGAACGAACAGACGATCCCCAAGGTGATGGCGATGACAATTTTGAGCAGCAGGGGGATCCGTGTGGGTTTGGTTGGCTTCATAGGTTTATACAAAGGTGGTTAGGGATGAAAAGGTGCTCCGAAATTGACCAGCAAGGTAATCAGTTGTTGCCATGCGGTTCCTTCCCGGGTAAAGTGATGGACGCTGCGGATCTGAAGGTGTACCAGTTGGCGGCGGTCAATGTTGGGCTCCCATGAAAACTCGACCGCATCGTAGTAGCCCCCTGTTGTCCGATAGAACAGGTTGCCGAAATACAGGTCGGTGCCGTACGGGGAACCGCTGGCATCGTTCACTGCATAATAAGGCAACAGGTTTTTACCCAGGTACAAGGTGTTGCGAATTCCCAGGCTCTTCCATCGCAAGGATAGCGTCGTCTGGAATCCACCGGGATTGAGGTAGCCTTTCTGCTGTCTGCGGTCATTCTGGAAGGTCTTCATCCATCCCAGTTGCAGGTCCAGGTCCAATGCTCCAGCAGGCAGGCCCATGCCGATGTGCGGATAGATCCAAATGTTGTCCACGACTCCCCGAATCCGGTCACTGTCTGCATAGTGATGGAGCATAAAGGGGAATGCTGCATACAGCGACCCATAGAGCGTCTGCTTTCCGTAGATCAGCAAACGGAAACGTTCACGACTGAATTCATTCCGGTAGCCGTACCAGTCGGTGATGAATTCCAGGGAGCCAGTCGGCAGGTAATGCCAATTGAGCCTGAGCCCTTCGTAGGTGGTGTCAAAGAATAAGGCTTCATCCAGAAAGGCCGTAGGATAGTCTCCACTACGTTTGAGACTGGGAAAACAGCCGGCCTGTACCTGAAAATCAGCTTGTTCATACTGGTAATAGAGTTGGAGTTCGGTCTGCAGTGCCGGATCGCTCTGCCCGAATTGCTGCTGCAGGCTGATGCCTGTCAGTAGGGAATGTCCTTCGGACCAGGTCCATCCGATGCGGGGTGCAGCAGTAATGCCAAAATGGGTAAGGGAAGGAGAGAGGCTGGTGTTGGCGTATTCCCGGTTGTCAAAGCGGAATCCGAAATCCATCTCCCATCGCCAATCTTGTCCCCATAGCTGGGTGGTGCCTAAAATAAGGGTCAGAAAAAGCCAGGTTCGTTTCATACGCAGTTATCGGATGCGGTTGCGGTGTTGCTGCTTGAGGTGTTCGAATTCCAGGTCAAACTTGATTTTGTCAATGATGGTGGTCACCACTTTGTGGATTTCGCTACCTTCGGAGTAGTCGGCAGGACAGGCT
>CALCYB010000128.1 GCA_937906485.1 uncultured Rikenellaceae bacterium | reverse complement strand
TATAGTCTCAGAGAATTAATCAAATGGTACGATGAGACTATTGATGAGATCCGTAATAATCGGTATGTTCATAATCTTGATTCTCATAGGAAAAATTATTTACTCTTAAAAGCTATTTATGAACACTTGAGACCCGAAGATTTTGCTCCTACATCTACTGCCGTAGAGATGGCCGGCGACGGGAGAAAGCTTCATGGCCCAGGCAGAAGTGAAGAACCTGATCGGATAGTGATCAGGTACGGACAAACAATATTAACCATTAACCAATAGGAGGATTAACCTATCGCAACCCCGATTAACAAACGCCCCTTTACAGGCGCTCCCAGACCGAACTTCCCGCCTCGTCCTCAACAAGGACCTAACAACGGACCCCGGAGAGGACCGCAGCAACCCAAAGAAGACGGTCCCAGAATCAATGAAGAAATTATAGCACCTCGCGTGAGGCTGGTGGGTGACAATATTCCTGAGCAAGGAATCTACCCGGTTCAACAAGCTTTGAAGATGGCGCAGGAGCAGGAGTTGGATCTGGTGGAGATTACCGCGAAGAGTGATCCTCCGGTTTGCAAGATCATGAACTATGAAAAGTTCGTGTATCAGCAAAAGAAAAAGGCAAAGGAAATGAAAGCCAATGCCAGCAAAGTGGTCATCAAGGAGATTCGTTTCGGTCCCAATACCGATGAACACGACTTCCAGTTCAAACTCAAACATGCCAAGGAGTTTCTGGAAGAAGGCTGCAAGGTCAAGGCTTACGTTTTCTTCAAGGGACGTTCCATCTTGTTCTCCGAGCAAGGAGAGAAATTGCTGCTCCGTTTCGCAGTGGAACTGGATGAGTATGGCAAGGCGGAACAAATGCCGAAACTGGAAGGCAAGCGCATGATTATGATGCTTGGCCCCAACAAGAAGAAATAACACTTGTTTAACTTAATTAATAAATTGTAACAATGCCTAAAATGAAGTCGAACTCCGGTGCCAAAAAGCGCTTTACGCTTACCGGATCGGGAAAAGTGAAGAGGAAACATGCTTACAAGAGCCACATCCTCACCAAGAAAACCACCAAACAAAAACGTAACTTGACCCACATCGCTATGATGGATGCATGCGATGCAAAACGGGTAAAAGAAATGTTGGTTTGCTAATTCTTTTCCGAATCATTAAAAATTATTGTTTAACTGAATGTGCAGCAGAAAAGATTCTCCAAATGGGGGAGGGCGCTGGCATTCTTAAAAAAATCAGTGAAGTATGCCTAGATCGGTGAATTCGGTGGCTTCAAGAGCACGCCGCAAAAAAATTCTCAAACAAACCCGCGGTTATTTCCTGGCCCGCAAAAATGTATGGACGGTTGCCAAGAATACGTATGAGAAAGGTCTTACCTACGCTTACCGCGATCGTAAAAACAAAAAACGTACTTTCCGCGCTTTGTGGATTCAACGGATTAACGCAGCCGCTCGTATGCACGGTATGAGTTATTCCCAATTCATGGGCAAGTTGGCAAAACAAAATGTAGGTTTGAACCGCAAAGTTTTGGCTGACCTTGCTATGAACAATCCCCAAGCATTTGAAGCAATTGTTAACTCTGTAAAGTAGTTATCGGATAAGTGAAGGATATCCTCCATAACAAGTGGTTCCGTTTTGGTTTTTGGGGCCTGCTTTATCTGGCTTGGGTAATCTGGCTTGGAAATTACTGGTGGCTTTTGGGTTTGCCTGTGATTTTCGATCACCACATTACCAAGAAGGTAAAATGGCTCTTCTGGAAGAAGAACTACCAGGAAGGAGAAAAACGCAACGTATGGCTGGATTGGTTTGATGCCTTGATCTTTGCAGTGGTTGTCGTTACCTTTGTCAACATTTTCTTCGTTCAGGCCTATAAGATTCCGACCTCATCCATGGAAGGAACTTTGTTGACCGGAGATCATTTGTTTGTGGGGAAAGTCGCTTACGGTCCTAAAATTGCCGAACGGCCCCTTTCTTTTCCCTTTGTCCATAACGCCTTGCCGTTTACAGGTGGGAAATCCTGGTCTGATCTGATCCGTCGTGACTATCGGCGGCTGGCCGGATTCTCACAGGTGCAACGGGATGACATTGTGGTGTTCGGATTTCCTCATGGAGATACCGTCCTTTCACAAGACAGAAGTGCAGATTACTATACTTTTGTGCGTCATTATGGAAAAGAATTTACCGAGCGCAATTATGGTCCTTTGCTGATACGTCCCAGAGATAAGAAGGACAATTATGTAAAACGTTGTGTAGCTGTTGCCGGGGATACCCTGGAAATACGTGCCGCACAGGTTTATGTCAATGGGCAGCCGCAACCCTACATCGCCGGTGTTCAGAATTCGTACACCGTGACCACCAATGGGTCTGCAATCAATCCCAAGTTGCTTGAAAAGCTGGAGCTCAATCCCGAAGAGTATTGGTACAATCCGACGCTTCCCGGTTATGAGACCCTGCCTTTGAATGCAAAACAATTGGAAGAAGTTGCTGATTTCGGAAATGTAGTGGATATCCGGCTGAACGAAGACATCTACGACGCAAGCCGTAGAGAGTCCCAGTTACTGATCTTTCCTTTCTCGGAACACTATCCTTGGACCCGCGACAATTATGGACCGCTTTGGATCCCTGCCAAGGGAGACACGATAACTTTGAATCTCGAGAACCTGCACTTGTACCGAAGAATCATTTCCGTCTATGAAGAGAATGAGTTGGACGTAGTGGATGGCGTCATCTACATCAATGGAGAACCGGCCGACCGTTATGTCTTCTCGCAAAACTACTACTTTATGATGGGTGACAACCGGCACAATTCATTGGACTCGCGCTATTGGGGATTCGTTCCTGAAGACCACATCGTAGGCAAGCCGCGTGTCATCTGGTTCTCAGTGGACAAACACAAACCTTTCCCTCGTAACATCCGATGGAAAAGAATGTTCAAGTTTGTTTAAAATTTGTGATTAAGAAAAAAAAGGGTATATTTGCGCCCCGAAATGTTGTAAAAAATAAAAAAACGATATAGAGATGGCAAGAGTTTGTCAAATTACCGGAAAGAAACGGATGATCGGAAACAATGTTTCCCACTCAAAACGCCGCACCAAAAGAGAGTTTGCTCCGAACTTGAAAACCAAACGCTTCTGGTCGGAAGAAGAACAACGGTTCGTTACCTTGAAAGTATCAGCTGCAGGTATTCGGACAATTAATAAAAATGGTTTGGCAGCCGCTTTGAAGTCTGCACAAGCTAAAGGTTTAATTGATTTAGTGTAAGGAGATTGAGTTATGGCAAAAAAGAGCAAAGGCAATCGTGTTCAAGTCATCCTCGAATGTACTGAACAACGTGAAAGCGGAGTACCCGGTATCTCCCGCTACATCACCACCAAAAATAAAAAGAACACTACCCAACGTCTGGAACGGATGAAATACAATCCCTACCTGCGTAAAGTAACCTTGCACAAAGAAATCAAATAATTTAACTTGAGAATACTATGGCAAAGAAAGCAGTTGCAACCTTTAGTGGTGACAAATCCAGCTTGAGAAATGTCGTGAAATGCATCCGCATGACCAGAACCGGTCGTTCAGGAGCTTATGCATTCGACGAAGAATTGGTTCACACTGACAAAGTGAAAGACTTTTTCGCAAAGAAATAATCATTTTTGATTGCATATACAAAGAAGAGGCTGACTAAAGAGTGATTTTTGGTCAGCCTCTTCTTTTTTTTCTTAACTTTGTCAGTTAGTTTAATAGAATGTTTTAAAACTTGTACTATGGCTTTTTTCTGGAAAAAGAAAAATAAAGAAGAGGGGATAAGTATTGGTAAAATTCGTTGCCAATACTTATCTCCTCTTTCCATTACCTAGATATGTTCGTTA
>CALCYB010000127.1 GCA_937906485.1 uncultured Rikenellaceae bacterium | reverse complement strand
GAGGTCCTATTTCTCAATTTATTACCCATCATTACCGTCACTTCAACTCCGCTTCCCTGGTGGATGCTGCAAAAGCGTATGATGCGCACATTCAACGTGGAGGTAAAATGATGTTGGCGATGGCCGGTGCCATGAGTACCGCAGAACTGGGTATTTCTCTGGCTGAAATGATTCGTCAGGACAAGATTCATATCGTATCCTGCTCAGCCAACAACCTGGAAGAAGATATCATGAACCTGGTGGCACACTCCCACTACAAACGTGTGCCGAACTACCGGGACCTGACTCCTGAACAAGAAAAAGAATTGCTGGACAGCCACATGAACCGGGTGACCGATACCTGTATCCCGGAAGAAGAAGCTTTCCGCCGTCTGGAACGCCACCTGGTGGAAGTTTGGGAAGATTCCGCCAAGAAAGGCGAACGTCTGCTCCCTTACGAATTCATGTACAAACTCATCCGCAGCGGTGTGTTGGAACAATACTATGAAATCGACCCGAAAGACAGCTGGGTACTGGCTGCTTGCGAAAAGAACATTCCGATCGTGGTTCCCGCATGGGAAGACTGCACCACTGCAAACATCTTCACAGCGCACGTGATCCGTGGTGAATTCAAACCCGACTTGGTGAAGAACGGTATTGAAACCATGATCTTCCTGACCGAATGGTACCGTGAAAACGCATTGGGAGAAGGTGTCGGTTTCTTCCAAATCGGTGGGGGTACAGCCGGAGACTTCCCGATCTGTGTGGTACCGATGATGGCCCAAGACCTGGAATGGCACGATGTTCCCCTTTGGAAATACTTCTGCCAGATTTCCGACTCCACCACATCCTACGGTTCCTATTCAGGAGCTGTTCCGAATGAAAAGATCACTTGGGGAAAACTCGATGTGGATACTCCCAAATTCATCGTCGAATCGGATGCAACCATCGTGGCTCCGCTGATCTTCGCTTACGTGTTGGGCTGGTAATCCTTGCCGGACAAACATTCCTAAAAAACTCCTGTCACGATGTGTGGCAGGAGTTTTTCTATTTGAATCGTTGAATCGTTACCTTTCTTAGTCGTTGTGGAGTTCGATGGAGGTAATGTTGCGGTATTCGTTGTAGTGAAATGCCGGACAAGAAATGAATCCTCCACCTTCCCAGCTGACCGGTTTCCAGACCATCGATCCGCCGGTGCCATCCTCATTGGGTCGGTCTTCCCAGGTGCCCCCCATCAGGGGTACTTTGGAAACGGGATCACCGATACGGATAAAATCATTGATGACAAACCGGCTGTCGCGAATCCAGAATGCACACAAGGTGCGGTCGCTCGGATCCAAGGCAAATTCCGATTTGGAACCGCCATCGGCCCGCCGGTATTCATAAATGAGAGGGTAGAAGGTGTCTGCGGCCCAATAGACAGCGACAGGTTCTCCAAAGTGGTTCACCATTTCCCGGTGCGTGAAGGGGGCGAACACCTCTACCTCGTTGATGTAGAGACTGGTAAAGTCATATTCCGGTTCCTGGGCTTGCAAGGATGCACTCCAGTGGGTAAAGAACAGGCTTCCGATCAATATGAGCAGTCTTCTCATGGAATTACTTTGCGGGGTTCATGATTACTTCAATGAAGTTGCCGGAGTTGAGCAGGGCAGCTGCCATAGCCTGTACATCTTCAGGAGTAATGCTCTTGATCACTTCTTCTTTGTTGGAGTCAAAGTCCACACCATATTTCAGGTATTGGTTGATGTTGCCAGACCAGTAACCGTTGCTGATGCGTTCTTCAGAAATGTTCTTCAGCATGTTTTCGGTAGCTTTACCCAATTCTTCAGCAGAAACACCCTTTTCAGCGATAGTTCTCAAACCGTCTTTCGCCATTTGGGTCAGAACCGCTGCCTTTTCTTCGTTGGTGTCGAATTGGATTTGCAGAATGGCCGTTTGTTTGGGTTCCGGGTTCAGGTAACCGAAGGATGAAACGCCATAGGTACCGCCTTCTTCTTCACGGATGGTTTCGGTGTAGATCACATCCAGGATGTAGTTCATGGCAGAAATGGTCAGGTCATTCTTCAAGGTGTAAGGCATGTCTGCAGAAAGAATGAAACCAACGGTGGTCTTGGGAGTCGTCATCGGGGTAGTGAAGTGGTTTTCCACTTGGCCTTCCACGAAGTTGTCGTTGCGGTCGATTACCTTATGGGCTTTTCTTGAAACCGGCAAAGAACCGATGTATTTTTCAACCATGGGTTTCAGGGCTGCTTCATCAAAGTTACCTACCAGGACGAGTTTACCGTCTTTGAAGTTGGAGAACAGGTGCATGAAGACTTCTTTCATGCGTTCGATGTGCACTTGGCTGAGCATTTCTTCGGTAATGAATGCGCGGCGCGGGTTGTTGCCATACAGGGAGTTCAACATTTCGCGTTGGTAAACGAAGTTGGGTTGGCCCAGCAGGTTCGGGAGCAGGGAAGCAAGTTGAGTCAGGCTGGTTTGCACTTCTTCTGCTTCAAAACGGGGATCGGTAGCCATCAGGTAGATGAGTTGGAAGGCTGTTTCCATGTCTTGCGGAGCAAATGAACCGCTGATGGCTTGGTTGAAGTTGCCGATTTGGGCATGAACGTTCACGCTCTTGCCGGTCATCATCTTTTCCATCACGGTCACCGGGAATTCGGAAATACCGGCTGAACTCATGACCATGGTGTAGATGTTGTTTTCAAAGTTGGGCAGGTCGGCAGTTTCGATCAGGGAACGTCCACCCGGCGTACTCAGGTTGAAGAGCACTTGTTGTTTGTTGAAGTCCGTATGTTTGAGGTAAACTTGGATACCGTTCTTGAGTGTCCAGACCGTGGTACCGAAGACGCCTTCGCTCACTTTCTTCACCGGAGAACCTTTCAAAGTCGAACCGTCCATGAATGCGGTCGGGATGTCTTCTTCCACATTGGCTTCGATGGCTGCGTTGCGTACTTCTTCCAGTACGGCTACAAAGTCCGCTTCGGTCGGATGGGTCAGACCTTCACGTTCGGGAGCGTTGTAGATGATGACGGCATTGTGTTCCAGATCCAGTTGTTGGAGGCCCATGTTCAAGCTTTGTGCGTTCAGTAACGATGCATAACCTGAAGCGACTTCGTATTCGTATTCAGGAGTCATGTACGGTGTGTTTTGCAGGAAGTGGGACATCAGCGGATTTACGAATTCCGCGTTGGAACGGCTGTCTGCATTTTGTTTGGCACGGTCGAGGTAGTTGAGGAAGTTGGTTTTTGCACGTTCCACTTCCGCTTCCGTCATACCGTAACGTTTCATTTTTTCAAATTCCGTCATCAGGGCTTCAAAACCGGTGAGTATTTCACCGTCACGGGTTACCACTTGGCCGATCATGGCGTCACAAGTGCTGCAGATGGCTCCGAAACCGGCACCACCACCCAGGAAGGGAGCGTTGGGCTGTTGTGCAATCGCACCGATGCGTTCGTTCAGTACGGCTGAATAAATGTATTCGATCATATCGTTCAAGTAAGCGAGACCCAGGTTGTTGTATTCCTTGGGAAGCGGTTCGCTCTTGAAGTAGATGGTTGCTGAGGTCTGACGGGCTTCCGGGTCAGTCAGGATGCCGACAATCGGTTCCTCGTTGGCCGGTACCGGGTACAATACCTTGGGATTGGGAGTGGTCGGAGCAGGGATGGAGGAGAACATTTCCTTCACTTGAGCTTCGATCGCATCCACATCAATGTCCCCTACAATGATGATGGCTTGCAGGTCGGGACGGTACCAGGTCTTGTAGAAATCAACGAGGTGTTGGGGATCGAAGGTTTCCAGGTTTTCTTTGGAACCGATCAATGTACAGGTTGCATATTTTGAATCTTTGTACAAGTATTGCAATTCCTGTTCGTGCATACGCCAGTCAGCGCTGCGACGGGTACGCCATTCTTCTACGATGATGCCGCGTTCCTTGTTGATTTCATCGAACGAGTTGGTGACATAGGCACAATAGTCGTGCAAAGCCAGCAATGCGGTGTCGATGATGCCTTGACGGTGAACCGGAATGTTGTTGAACATGTAGGAAGTCTGTTCAACACC
>CALCYB010000126.1 GCA_937906485.1 uncultured Rikenellaceae bacterium | reverse complement strand
TTCCTTCTCTTGCAAAGAGATGTAGATGTATAACCTAAATAACTGTGATTGTGAATAGAACTATTAATAAACTGGCCGGTTATGTAGAGTCTCATTATGTGAGCCGTTATTGGATTTTGTTGATTGATACGATCGGATCGGTTTGTGCCAGTTTATTGATTCTCTTTACCGTGGCGATGCTGACCCATTTGGCTGTACCGTTTGTCGGGTACATCTATTTGCTGGGAATTGCAGCAACGGCTTCGGTATTGTCATTCATCATTACTCGTACCTATGCTTCGATCATCCGGCATACTACGATGCGGGATCTGGTGCGAGTTGCTGCGGCTGCGTTCTGTAAAGGCGTTTTTATGTTTTTCCTGGTGATGTTGTCGCAGTTTGATGCCTTTATCGGTTTTGATGTTTCGGATATTTTGGCTTCAGTGCTGGTGGATGTGGTGTTTACCTTGTTTGTGCTGGTGTTGGTACGTGTGGGGCTGAACAGTTTCTATCACTACCTGATCGGTTATCAATTGGCCATCAAGAAGGTAAAACCGGTGCTGATTTATGGTGAAGGGGATGAAGCGGTTTCTACTTTGAGTTTTGTGGAACGGGCACATGGGATGAATTATCAATGTGTGGGCTATATTTCTCCTTCTGAGGCGGTAGGTGCCAAAATGTTGGGCGGATACCGTGTATACCGTTTCCGTGATGAACAGGATTTTCATCGTTTGGCTTCCTCCAAACATGTAAAAGGGATAATTTTCCCGACGGTGGTTGCGGCGAAAAGCGAACAGGACCGACTGCTGGCATATTGTTTCAAGTTGAAGATCAAGACCTTGATCCGTCCTTCGATTATGACGTTGGATGACAAGATGAACACCAACTTGAACAAGGTACGTGAGATTCGGGTAGAAGACCTGTTGGGTCGTGAGGAAATCAAGATTGATGATGTACAGATCAAAGAATTCCTGGCCGATAAGGTGGTTTTTGTGACAGGCGGGGCTGGTTCGATCGGAGGACAACTCTGTCGCCTGCTGGTCGAAATGCCGATTCGCAAGCTGATTCTCATTGATATGGCTGAAACACCGTTGCACAACATGCAATTGGAACTTCGGGAACAATCCCCCCGTGTGGATAAAAAATTCATCATTGCGGACGTTCGTAATCAAGAACGGATGCGGGCTTTGTTTGCCAAATACCGTCCCAATGTGGTCTTCCATGCTGCCGCTTACAAACACGTGCCGTTGATGGAATCCAATCCTTGTGAAGCCGTATTGGCGAATGTGTTCGGTACGGTGAACGTGGTGAATTATGCGGTGGAATTCGATGTAGAAAAGTTTGTGATGATCTCTACCGACAAAGCGGTCAACCCGACCAATGTAATGGGAGCATCCAAACGGATAGCAGAAATCTATGTTCAGACTCTCGGACGGGCCATTGAAAAAGGGCTGCGCCGGGGAAAAACCAAGTTTGTTACAACCCGTTTTGGTAATGTATTGGGTAGTAATGGTTCAGTTATACCCTTGTTTCGGGAGCAGATTGCCAAAGGGGGCCCTGTTACCGTGACCGATCCTCGGATTATCCGTTACTTCATGACCATTCCGGAAGCCTGTCGTCTTGTGCTGGAGGCTGCTACACTGGGCAGTGGTTGTGACATCTTTGTTTTCGATATGGGGGCTCCGGTGAAGATTGATGATCTGGCCAAGAACATGATTGCCCTGGCCGGACTGGAACTGGGTAAGGACATCGACATCCAGTATGTCGGTCTGCGTCCCGGTGAAAAACTCTACGAAGAATTGCTCAAAGATGAAGAAAATACCCTGCCTACCGAGCATGAAAAGATTTTCCATGCCCGTGTGCGGGAGTTTGATCTGGAATGGGTAGAAGAAATGTTTGCCCGATTGCATGAGTTGGCTGTAGCGATGAAAAAAGATGATACCGTTTCTGTGATGAAGCAGATTGTGCCGGAGTTCAAGAGTGCGAATTCGCGGTACGGACGGTTGGATGAAGCTCCTAGAGCATAACAACATAAAAGCATTCTTATTGGCCTGCTGGGTCTCTGAAAATGAATGTGTTACACATTCTGATTCTGGGACTCAGGAGGCGAAGCCATGAAAAGGCGAAACCCCACTGTAATCAATTTTAAACGTTTAATACACAGAAATTATGCAGCGATGTAAAGGTCTGTTGCTTGCTTTGACAACCGTCTTGTTGATGGGCAGTTGTGCCAGTGTCAAGCAGGTTCCTTATTTCCAGGATCTGGATTCTTTGAATTTATCGGCTCCAACCGCAATTACCGAAGTTACCCTTCGGCCAGGCGACAAAATTTCAATAGTTGTACATAGTAAGGATCCTCAATTGGCGACTTTGTTCAACTTGCCAACATACAGTTATCAGGTCGGAGTGCAGGGAATGAATAGCGGGTATTCGTCTGCATATCGGGTTGCAAATTACACACTGGATGAAGAAGGGGAAATCAATTTCCCGATTTTGGGCAAGATCAATGCCACCGGTATGACCCGAGAAGGGTTATCAACCTACATCCAGAAGGAATTGTACAATCAGAACCTGCTGAAAGATGCAATCGTAACGGTGGAATTTGTCAACCTGAACGTGACGATCCTGGGAGAAGTTGCCCGTCCGGGGCGTTATGAGGTGGACCGGGACAAGTTCACGATTCTGGATGCTATTGCCAAAGCCGGAGACTTGACCATCT
>CALCYB010000125.1 GCA_937906485.1 uncultured Rikenellaceae bacterium | reverse complement strand
CTATGCTACTACCAACACTGAAAAATTGTTGGCTAAAATTGAAGCAGCATTGAACGAAGGTGGCGTTGAAGCAGCTAAAGAAGTTTGCCGCACTACCTCTGGCCCTGTAGCTAGCATTTTCTACCAAGGTTTCTTGCGCATGGACCAAGGCGTTGAAGCAGTTGAAAAAGCAGTTGTTTCTTACGGTTCCGTACAAATGGGTCGTCTGGAAAGCGGTCTGTCTTGGATTACCTTGTTCATCGCGATTGCTCCTATGTTGGGTTTCATGGGTACCGTTATCGGTATGATCCAAGCATTTGACGACATCCAAGTAGCAGGTGACATTTCTCCGAACTTGGTTGCTGGAGGTATGAAAGTCGCTTTGATTACAACCGTAGGTGGTTTGATCGCAGCTATTATTCTCCAAGTCTTCTATAACTACCTTATCTCTAAAGTGGACTCCATCGTCATCTCTATGGAAGATGCATCCATCTCATTGGTTGATATGTTAGTTAAATACCAAAACAAATAATCACTATGTCTAAATTTGCAAAATACTTATTATACCTCCTCCTTGCAGTCTCAGCTGTATTGACGGTAGTATTCTTTGTACAAAGCTCAACCGGTCTGTTCAAATTGAACAACCTGAGCGGTGCAATGGGTGCATCAAACATGGCTGATGGTTTGCTTTGGTGGACATACGGGCTGGTTTTCCTGGCTATTGCCTTGGTTATCATCCTCAGTATCGTCAAGATGGCACAGAACCCCAAATCCCTGAAGCGTACCGCTTTGGTTGCCGTTCTGGCAGTCGTTTTGTGTGCTGTTTCATACTTTTTGGCAAGTGGTGCTCCCGTTCACGTGAACTTGGATGTCCAACCTACCGAAACTGCTCTGAAACTCACTGACGCAGGTCTGATCTTGACTTACCTGCTGTTTGCAGGAGCGATCCTCGCCTTGTTGTACGGAAGCGTACGCAAGATGATTAATAATCGATAAAAGAACAGTTTACAATGGCATCTAAAAAAACTCCTGAAATCAATGGCGGATCAATGGCGGACATCTCGTTCTTGATGTTGATCTTCTTCCTGATGGTGACCACAATGGATACCGACAAGGGTCTTTCCAGACGTCTTCCTCCTATGCCGGATGAAAACGCTCAAGTGCAAGACATCAAGGTAAACAAACGGAACCTGTTGGAAGTAAGAATTACCACCAACGACAATGTCTATGCAGCCAACCAAGTGACCGCACAGAGAATTACCGATGTCAACGAACTGGAACAAATTGTAATTGAACATTTGACCAACCCGACAGGCAACGAGAAACTGTCCAACAAGAAGACCAAAGACATCGAAGGTTTCGGCGAATACGCTGTTTCTGAAGGTGTGATCTCCTTGCAGAACGACCGCGGTACAAGTTACAACAAATACATTGAAGTACAAAACGTACTGGTACGTGCCATCAACCGCATCCGCGATGACTTCTCCTTGCAAAACTTTGGAAAAGTGTATCTTCAACTCAATGAAGAGCAACAAGAAATTGTTCGTGAAGCAATTCCTCAAAACATTTCCGAAGCTGAACCTAAGAACGTTGGTAAAAAATAATTGGAATCTGATAGTATGGCAAAATTTCTGAAAAAAGGTGGAAAAGATATGCCGGCAATTAACACGGCATCCCTCCCTGACATCGTATTTATGATTCTGATGTTCTTTATGGTTTCTACCAGTATGCGTCAAACTGACAAATTGGTAAACGTTAAACTTCCTGAAGCAACTGAAATCTCCAAGCTGGAACGTAAAGACCTGACCTCTTACATCTACATCGGAACCCCGACACTTCAGATGCAGGCTCAATACGGTACAGATGCCCGTATCCAACTCAACGACTCTTTCAAGACCGTTCTGGATATCCGGGACTTCATTGCTGCAGAACGTGAGAACCTCAGCGAAGTAGACCGCTCCTTCATGCAAGTATCCCTCAAGGTTGACGAAAGCACCAAGATGGGTATCGTGACCGACGTGAAGCAAGAACTTCGTCGCTGCTCAGCGTTGAAAATCATGTATGTTGCTCGTCAAGCCGTGGCTTCATACTAATTGATAATCACTACAGACAAAAGGGTGTTTGGAAATTTCCTACACCCTTTTGTTGTTTAAAAGCCCCACCCTCATGAAAAGAAACATCCTCATACTCCTGACGGTGCTCTTGATGACCAGTTGCGCCAAAGAGGAACAGCAAGCAAAATACATCTTTTACTTTATTGGAGACGGCATGGGCTTCTCCCATGTATCCATCAGCGAATCCTACCTGCACTACCTGAATACAGGAGAAATCGGCAATGAGAACCTCTCATTTACCGGCTTTCCGGTACTGGGCATGGCCTCTACTTACTCTGCCTCCAACAACATCACCTGCAGTTCAGCCGCAGGGACTGCCTTGTCAACCGGCAGCAAGACCAACAACGGATTCCTCGGAGTCACACCCGATACGAGTGAGGTAACCAGCATTGCAAAACATCTGCACAACAGCGGCTACCGGATCGGTATTGCATCATCGGTGAACATCAACCATGCTACCCCGGCATCATTCTACGGACACTGTGCAGACCGAAATGACTACTATACCCTTGCCAAGCAATTGTGTGAGAGCGGCTATGAATTCTTCGGAGGGGGAGGTTTCCTTGATCCGCAAGGAAAAGATGGGAACGAGGCATCCGCCTACACCCTGGCCCAGGAAAAAGGTTATCGGCTCTTGTACGGCTACGATGCCACTCCACTGACCGAAGGTGAGAAAGTGCTCCTGCTCCAAAAGAAGGAGAAAAGGGATTTTGATCTGCCCTCTCCGGGTGAACGGGGGGCAGAAGACCTGACCTTGCCCCAAGTGGTGAAAAAGGGAATCGAAGTACTGACCCAAGAAGATGCACCCTTCTTTTTCATGGTAGAAGGAGGAAAGATTGACTGGTTTGCCCACGCCAATAACCCGAAGGCAACCATCGAAGAAGTACTGGATTTCTCAGATGCAGTTGCCATAGCTGTGGAATTCTACAACAAACACCCCGAAGAAACCTTGATTGTAGTAACCGCTGACCACGAAACAGGGGGTTTTGCCATGGGACGCAAAGGATATTCCGTTGACTTTTCAGCCTTGAAACGAGTAGCCGACGAATTCAGCGGCAGCAATGGAAAGACCTATGAAAACCAGGCTGAACAACAACGTGAACTGTTGAAAACAACCAACGCAGAGAGCCGCCTGGGATGGACCACGACCGGGCACAGCGGTGTCAATGTACCCGTCTTTGCCATTGGTGCCGGAAGCGAAGCTTTTGCCGGAAAAATGGACAATACCGATATTCCTGTCCGTATATTAAATAACGCAATCCGCCAATGAAAACCAACCGAATGATCATCCTGCTCATGATGATGCTCATGGGCATGACGGACCTGAGCGCACAAAAACATGAATTTCGAGGCGCATGGATCCATATTGTAGGCAACAAGGAACTGCAACACATGACCACTGCCGAAGTGCAAAAACTCATTACAGACACCTTTGATGACCTGCAGGAAGCCGGCTGCAATGCAGTCTTTTTCCAGGTGGGGCCGCAAGCCGATGCTTTCTACCCGTCGGAACTGGAACCCTGGACGCGCTTTCTCACTGGCGAGCAGGGAAAAGCGCCGGAACCTTTCTGGGATCCGTTGGCATTCGCCATTGAACAGGCACACAACCGCGGAATGGAACTGCACGCCTGGTGCAACCCCTACCGCGTCACCTCGAACGATGAAGAAGTGTTGTGGGACCAGCACCTCTATTTCCAACGTCCCGACCTTTTCAAACGCTATGGCAAACAACTGTACTTTGATCCGGGCGAACCGGAAGCACGCGCACACACTGTCCGCGTAGTAGCCGACATTGTCAGCCGATATGACGTGGATGCCATCCATTTTGATGACTATTTCTACCCCTACCCTATGCGCTTCGAAGAATTCCACGATGACCATTCATTCGTGAAATATGCTCAGGAACAAGGCTTTGAATACTGGCAAAAAAGTGACTGGAGAAGAAACAATGTAGAAATGCTGATCCGCGAACTGAACGACACGATCAAAGCCATCAAACCGTGGGTGCGCTTCGGCATCAGTCCGTTCGGTATCCACCGCAACAAAAAGGACCACGAGAGCGGCAGTGCCACCAACGGGCTGTCGAACTATGACGAACTCTTTGCCGATGTGCCGGCCTGGGGACAAAAAGGCATCATTGACTACATCGTTCCCCAACTCTATTGGAAGATCGGCCATAGCGCAGCCGACTATGAAGTGCTGATCAACTGGTGGAATGATGGCGGCTTCACTCCTCACCTGTACATCGGACAGAACATTGCCGTGATGGATGAGCCGGATACGAAGAACCCCAAAGAAACGCAACTGCGCCGGAAAATCGAACTTTCGCGAGAATTGGAAGGGGTGGCCGGCAACGTCTGGTGGCCGGGCTGGTCCCTGACCCGCAACGACAAAAACGTCAAGCATCGCCTGGAAACAGAATTCCAGCAATATCCGGCACTGATTCCGGCCTACACGACCCTGGACTCCATCGCACCGGAAGCTCCCTCGCGCATCCATACGCACGGCAACCAGCTGCACTGGCGCGTGGAACCCACCAACGATCCGATGCAAGAGGCATTGTTCTGCATCCTGTACGTCTTCCCTCCCCACGGCAAAGTGGACTTTGAGAATCCGAAATACATCCACAAAATCATCAAAGGCAACGGGTATGACGTACCCAGATCCGCAAAATGGAAAAAAGGTACGCGGGTAGCCGTTTCTGTGGTGGACCGCTGCTGGAACGAAAGTGAACCGAGTCCTCTCTACGAATGGGAAGGCTACGAAGAAGAGCCCACCGGCATGAGCATCGGGGGGATACATCATAAATTTTAAGAAAATCAAAAACAGTTTGCTATTTTTGTAGGACGAATCAAAATCATACGAAAATGAAAAGAATGAAAGTAAGCCAACTCCTGAAAGAAGCTCCGGGACAAGAAGTCATCGCAAAAGGATGGGTTCGCACCAAACGTGGAAATAAAAATGTGAATTTCATCGCTTTGAATGACGGCTCTACAATCAAGAATATACAAATTGTCTGTGAAACCGCCCATTTCCCGGAAGATCTGCTCAAACAGATCACAACCGGTAGCAGTTTGTGCGTACGCGGCTCCCTGGTTGCCTCTCAAGGCAGCGGCCAGGCAGTAGAAATCCAGGCTCGCGAAATCCAGATTTACGGAACCGCCGACCCCAACGTATACCCCCTGCAAAAGAAAGGGCACAGCATGGAATTCCTGCGCGAGATTGCCCACCTGCGTCCCCGCACCAACACCTTCGGTGCTGTGTTGCGGATTCGCCACGCCATGGCATTCGCCATCCACAAATTCTTCAATGACAAAGGATTTGTGTACATCCACACCCCGCTGATCACTGCCTCCGATGCAGAAGGAGCCGGTGCGATGTTCCAAGTAACCACCCTGGATGTGGCAGCCCCGCCGCGCAACGAAGATGGCAGCATCAACTATGCGGAAGACTTCTTCGGCAAACACACCAGTTTGACCGTCAGCGGCCAACTGGAGGGAGAAATGGGAGCGACTGCCTTGGGTGAAATCTACACCTTCGGCCCGACGTTCCGCGCTGAAAATTCGAACACACCGCGCCACTTGGCTGAATTCTGGATGATTGAGCCGGAAATGGCTTTCTATGAGATCGAAGACAACATGGATCTGGCCGAAGAATTCATCAAATACCTGGTTCAGTACGCACTGGACAACTGCATGGACGACCTGCAATTCCTCAACGACATGATCGACAAAGAATTGATTGAACGTCTGCGCAGCGTTACATCGACCGAATTTGTTCGTCTGTCCTATACAGAAGGAGTTGAGATCCTGATGGCTTCAGGTGCCAAATTCGAATATCCGGTTTACTGGGGAGCCGACCTGCAAAGCGAACATGAACGCTACCTGGTCGAAAAGCATTTCAAACGTCCGGTCATCCTGACCGACTACCCGAAGGACATCAAAGCCTTCTACATGAAACAAAACGAAGATGGAAAGACCGTACGCGGAATGGATGTTCTGTTCCCGAAAATCGGTGAAATCATCGGCGGCTCGCAACGGGAAGAGTCTTTGGAAAAACTCCAAAACCGCATTGATGAACTCAAGATGGATACGCGTGGTCTGGAATGGTACCTGGACAGCCGTCGCT
>CALCYB010000124.1 GCA_937906485.1 uncultured Rikenellaceae bacterium | reverse complement strand
GAGCAAGAGCCTGGGCAACAGCCCCGACCCGCTGGATGTTATCGCCAAATACGTTGAAAAATTATTGGGATCCCGGACCCAGCGTCCCGGGATCAGTTTGGAATATTTACAAGCCAACGGTTTTTAAACCTTGGCATAAAATACCTGGAAAATGGAAGAAAGATTTACATTCAATACGATTGAAGAGGCAATTGAAGACCTGAAAGCCGGAAAAATGATTGTGGCCGTGGATGATCCTGACCGCGAGAATGAAGGCGATCTGATCTGTGCCGCAGAATTTGCAACGCTGGAAAATGTCAATTTCATGGCATCACAGGCCAAGGGGTTGATTTGCATGCCGATGAGCCGGGACCTTACCCGGAAACTGGGTCTTGAACAGATGGTGGCGCACAATACCGATAATCATGCAACGGCCTTTACGGTGTCGATTGACCACGTCTCGACCACAACCGGCATTTCGGCCCTTGAACGCTCAATTACGGCGATGAAGGCGGTGGAAGACGGAGCCCGTGCGGAAGATTTCCGTCGTCCGGGACACATGTTTCCACTGGAGGCAAAGCCGGCAGGTGTTCTGGAACGGATGGGACATACGGAAGCGACAGTGGACCTGATGCGTATTGCCGGACTGAAGGAGTGCGGTCTGTGTTGTGAAATCATGCGGGAAGACGGGACCATGATGCGGACCCAGGAACTTCAGGAGTTTGCCCGTCACCACGGGTTGAAGATGATTACCGTTGCGGACTTGATCCTGTACCGCCGCAAGACTGAGATGCTGGTGGAACGGGTGACCGAAGCGGAACTGCCGACACGTTTCGGCAATTTCAGGGCCTACGGCTATGTGAACAAGATCAATGGTGAGCACCACATTGCATTGGTAAAAGGGGATGTGGCCAATGGAGAACCGGTCTTGTGTCGGGTCCATTCGGAATGTCTGACCGGGGATGCCTTTGGCTCCTTGCGCTGCGATTGTGGCGAGCAATTGGCGGAAGCCCTCCGCCGGATCGAAAAAGCCGGCAGGGGTGTGCTGTTGTACATGCGTCAGGAAGGTCGTGGAATCGGACTGATCAACAAACTTCGGGCATATAACCTGCAGGATGACGGTATGGATACGGTTGAGGCCAACTTGGCCTTGGGCTTCAAGTCTGATTTGCGGGAGTATGGAACCGGTGCGGAGATTCTGGCAGACCTGGGAGTCAAGAAAATGATTCTGATGACGAACAATCCCTTGAAGATTAAAGGTCTGGATGGATTTGGGCTGGAGATCGTAGACCGTCAGCCGATTGAAATGACCTGCAACGAGAAGAATGAGTTCTATCTCTATACCAAGTACAAGAAGATGGGACACATTCTGCACGTGCGCAACGATTGGAAAAAAGAAGATAATAACAGATAAATCTAACGATTATGAACGTATTTGAAGGAGACTTGATTGTCAACAATCACCGTATCGGCATTGTTGCTGCACGTTTTAATGAATTCATCACTTCTAAACTGTTGGGAGGTGCTGTGGATGCTTTTGTACGTCACGGTGGTGACGAAGATGACCTGGATGTCGCTTGGGTTCCCGGAGCCTTTGAAATACCGTTGGTAGCCAAAAAAATGGCCAAGAGTGGCAAATATGATGCTGTGATCTGTCTGGGTGCAGTCATCCGCGGAGCAACCCCCCATTTTGATATGGTTGCCAATGAAGCCACCAAGGGAGTGGCCCATGTGGGCCTGGATTGTGAAGTTCCGGTCATTTTTGGCATCCTGACTACGGATTCCATTGAACAGGCGGTTGAACGTGCAGGCACCAAAGCCGGCAACAAAGGCTTCGAAGCCATGACCACTGCCATCGAGATGGTTAATTTGTTGGAGGATTTTGCTGATTATCAGCGTGAAGAAGAATAGGTAGAGATGGATTACGGCAAGGTCATAGATACCATTTATCGTGATTTGAACACCTGGGAAAGAACCGGAAAAGTGGCGGATTATATTCCAGCACTGGCTGAGGTGGATCCAAACCATTTCGGGATTTCCGTCCAGACCTTGAAGGGAGAGAGTTTTCACATTGGGGACACCCTGAAACCTTTTTCCATCCAGAGTATTTCGAAGGTGTTTACGTTGGCCATGGTCTTTCACCGGTTGGGCGAGGACTTGTGGCAGAGTGTGGGTCGGGAACCTTCCGGAACACCTTT
>CALCYB010000123.1 GCA_937906485.1 uncultured Rikenellaceae bacterium | reverse complement strand
GTCTTCTACAGCGATGGGGTCAACGCCGGCAAAAGGTTCGTCCAGCAGGATGAATTTCGGGTCAATGGCCAGTGCCCGAGCGATTTCACAACGGCGTCTTTCCCCACCGGACAACTGGATACCCAAGCTTTTGCGGACTTTGTGCAGACCGAATTCCTCGATCAGTCCTTCCAGCCGGTCCCGACGCTCCGATTTCGGGATACCACACATTTCCATGATGGAGAGGATGTTGTTTTCAACGCTCATTTTCCGGAACACAGATGCTTCCTGGGCCAGGTAGCCCAAACCGCGTTGGGCCCGTTTGTACATGGGCAGGTCCGTGATTTCCTCGTCATTGAGGAAAATGCGGCCGGAATTGGGTTTGATCAGACCGGTAATCATGTAGAAACTGGTGGTCTTGCCGGCTCCGTTCGGGCCAAGCAGTCCAACAATCTCACCTTGATCTACGTGAATGGATACACCTTTTACCACAGTACGGATACCGTATTTCTTTACCAGGTCAGTACAATATAATCGCATAATTATTTGATGTCTAAATCCAAGTCTGTTTTTAACTGTCTGAGCTGCGGATGGTCAGTCAGCAGCTGTTTGGCTTTTTCTGAGGGCATGTAGGGCTTTTTTTCGCCTTGGTCCTGATCGGGAGTCAGTTCTACCAAAATCCGGACCAGATTGTTCTGGAGATGTCCGCGCAGGAATTCTTCCATCTCCGGCAGGTTTTTCTTTTTGATCCAATCCTGTTGTGAGGCATTGTCTACAAAGAAGGTCACCCACGGGTCTTCCGGGTTGAGGTGGAAGATCAGTTGGGCTTTTTGCAGGGCAGCAGCCAGGGATGTGCGGTTTTTCTCCCGTTGGACTTCAATGTAGGCCTCCCAGGCTGTACGGAAATCCGCTTCATCAAAGTTGCGGTTCTCCATGACGGGTTTTTTCCCCTCTTCTTGTCGGGCGGCCTCCGCCTCTGCCAGCATGGCCTTCAGGGAGAGTCCGGCCGGTCGGGCCTTGGGCGCCGGTTGGGGTTGCGGTTGTGGCTGTTGTTGGACCGGTTGAGGTTGCGGTTGGACCGGTTGTTGCTGTTGTTGGACCGGTTGGGGCTGCGGTTGGACCGGTTGGGGTTGCGGTTGGGCCGGTTGGGGTTGCGGTTGGGCCGGTTGGGGCTGCGGTTGGACCGGTTGGGGAGCCGTCACCGGTGCGGCTTCGCTCTGGTTGATCATGGCCCATTTGATCAAGGCAAATTCAATCAGAAGGCGTTGGTTGCCGGATTGCTTGTATCCGGCTTCGCAGGTGGTGGTGATGGTCAGGGCCTGGTACAGCCATTTTACCGAGCATTGTGCGGCTTGTTCTTCGTAACGATGGACCAGGCTGGGGGGCAGAGAGAGCAAGGCTTTGGAAGCCTCGTGTTTGCACACCAGCAGGTCGCGCAGGTGGGAACTCAGGCCGGATAGAAAGTGCAGGGCATTGAATCCCTTGCCCAGGACTTCATCCAGCAGCAGGAGTGCGTCCACATGATTGCCGGCAAGAGCTGCTTGGGTCAACCGGAAATAATGGTCGTAATCCAAAACATTGAGGTTCTGGATGACTTGTTCGTAGGTAATGGTCGAGCCGC
The DNA here is from genome assembly GCA_937906485.1 of uncultured Rikenellaceae bacterium. Taxonomy (GTDB): domain Bacteria; phylum Bacteroidota; class Bacteroidia; order Bacteroidales; family UBA932; genus JAGCJX01. The sequence continues at coordinate 15,836 of CALCYB010000123.1, read as the reverse complement.
AGAAGGCTACGGTCTGGTCAAAAAGCGTGAGGGCATCCCGCATGGCCCCATCGGCTTTCTGGGCCAGAATGTGCAAGGCATCCTCTTCGATCTGTATGGATTCCTGACGGGCGATCTGCTGGAGGTTGCTGACAATGTCCGGAATGGAGATCCGGTTGAAGTCGTAGGTCTGGCAACGCGATAGAATGGTCGGAAGAATCTTGTGTTTCTCGGTGGTAGCCAGGATGAAAATGGCATGAGAGGGGGGTTCTTCCAGGGTCTTGAGGAATGCGTTGAATGCCGAGGACGACAGCATGTGGACCTCATCGATGATATAGACGCTGTATTTTCCGACTTGGGGAGGTATGCGGACCATTTCTGTGAGGTTCCGGATGTCATCTACCGAGTTGTTGGAGGCTGCATCCAGCTCGTGGATGCAGTAGGAACGTCCTTCCGCAAACGAAAGGCAGGATTCACAGGTGCCACAGGGTTCCATATCCGCTGTCGGATGCTGGCAGTTGATGGATTTGGCAAAGATCCGTGCAGTCGTTGTCTTGCCGACTCCACGCGGACCGCAGAACAGGTAGGCATGCGCCAGTTGGTCGCGCAGAATCGAGTTCTTGAGCGTGCGGGCAATGTTGTCTTGTCCGATCAGACTTTCAAAGGTGTTGGGCCTGTATTTTCGGGCCGATACAATGAATTGTTCCATACCCTACAAAAATAATCATTTTTTTCGAATCAGGTACAATCCGTCACGGATGGGCAGCAAGACGCTTTCCAGTGTTTCGGAATGGGCAACCAGGTGGTTGAATTGGAGAATAGCCTGGGTCTGTGCGTCTTTGGGAGGATGCTCCCAGTATATCTTGCCGTCCCATAGGACATTGTCCGCCAGGATATAGCCTCCCGGACGGACCAGGGGAAGAACCAGTTCCAGATAGCGGGGATAATCCCGTTTGTTGGCATCGATATAGACCAGGTCGTAGGGGCCTTCCATCTTGGGGAGCAGCTCGCAGGCATCCCCCAGGAACAGACGGGCTTTTTCCTTGCCGGTTTCCCGCAGGCCTGCGCGGGTAAATCCTTCCAGAATCAGGTCTTCCAGCTCGTCGTTGATCTCCAGTGCGTCCAGTCTTCCGTCATCGGTCAGTCCACGGGAGAGGCAGACGGCCGAATAGCCGGTAAAGGTGCCCAGTTCCAGGATGCGTTGCGGACGGAGCATCAGGGAGATGAACTGGAGGAGTTTTCCTTGGTCGGCTCCGGAGAGCATCCGGGCTTGTTTGGTGCGCAGGTGGGTCTGGCGTTCAATCCACTGCAGAGTTTCTTCTATGACGGTAAGCGAGGACATGATCAGCGGTAAGTGAGTTGGCTCAGGCGGTCCGGTTGGAAAATTTCTTGGGCAACCTCCTGAAGGTCTTTTGATGAGATGGTTTCGATGCGGTGGCGGATTTCCTCCTGGTTCAGTATCCGTCCGTAGGTCAGCAGACTTTTCCCCATGGAAAGAACCTGACTTTCTCCGTGATCCGAGGAAATGGCCCATTGGCCCAGAAACTGGCGTTTGGCCATCCGCAGGGCTGTATCTGAAAGCGGATCGTTGCAGAGACGCTCCAATTCCTTGCGGACCAGTTGGACACACCGCTGGTAGTGGTCGTGGTCACATCCGAAGTAGATGGCAAAGCACCCAATGTCGCGGTAAGCATTGTAGGAGGCGTCCACGCTGTAAACCAGGGCATTCTTTTCGCGAAGTAGGGTATTCAGACGCGAGTTGGCTGCAGGTCCGCCCAGCAGGTTGGTGAGCAGGATCAGGGCATTGCGGCGTTCATCGTAGGCGGAGTAGGCGGGAGCCCCCATCAGGCAATGGGTCTGGTAGCCTTTGCGTCGGGTTTCTTTGAAGAACGGTGTCGCTTGCACCGGTATGCCCGGTGTCGGAAGATGTTGCTGGCGGGTAGCAGACAACTGGGGACAGTGACGCTCCAGGGAACGGCGGATCATCTGCTCGATGCGGGCTTCGGAGTAGTCCCCTTGGACGGTAATGGCGATCCGTTCCGGGACATATTGGCGTTGGACATAGTCCGTCAGGTGCTGGCGTCTGATGGTTTTCAAGGTGGAGGTTTTTCCCAAGACAGGCATGGCCAGGGCGGTACCTGTGAACAGGTGCTCCTCGAAGTCATCAAAAATCTGTTCCGAAGGGGCGTCTTTGTAGGAGTTGATCTCATCCAGGATGACGGTCCGTTCCTTTTCAATCTCTTTCTCCGGGAAGACCGATGCAAAAACCATTTCGATGATCAGGTCAATGGCCTTGGCCAGATCTTCCTTCAGGACGGTTGCGTGGATGACGGTATCTTCCTTGGTGGTATAGGCATTGAGTTCTCCTCCCAGCCGTTCCAGCCGGTTGTTGATGGAGGTGGCCGTCCGGTGGACGGTTCCCTTGAACAGCAGGTGTTCGGTAAAGTGGGCCAAACCGCCCGGTTTCCCTTCGTCGCGTGTGCCACTGCGGATGCTCAATGCACAGTAGGCAACCGGACCAGCTACTTTCCGGCAGGCAAACCGAAGACCTTGGAACTCTGCGATGGTCATGTCAATGGGCATAGGGAACGGCCAGCCGGCGGATATCCTCTTGCAGGAATCCCGCACCGTTGCGGGCGTTGATTTTGTGTTTGCGGAAGAAGAGCAGTTCGTAGGTGTCGGCCCGGATGATCATCTTGTAGCAGTAGGAGCCCCGTTGGTTGATGGTCGGAGCAAGAACAAGTGATACGCAGGTGTTGGGTGTTCCGGCTGTCAGGGCTGCGTCAATTTCCTCAACGGTTGCCATTCGGGCTTTCCCTTTGAATTGGGCCTGGAGCGTGGAGTCGGCAACTTCATAGGCAAAGTCATCCTGTTCAAAGAGCAGGTTCAGTGTCTTGTTTCCGTCAATGCCCTCGGCATAATCACTCACACCGGAAAAATGGTTGCGGTTTTCACGAATGACTTTCAGTACATGGGCCTGGATGATGCGGACATAGGCGGGAAGGAACGAGAAGATGCGGCCTTCGCTTTCCTGAATCGGCTGCAGAGGCAGGGTCAGGATCTCGGGCATGGCATCAAGGCCTTTTTCTGCGGCTGCTGATCCGCCTTTGACCAGGGTCAGGAATTCCATAGCGGGTTCATTTTCCTTGCTGTGCTGGCCGTTGGCACGCAGCAGGAAGTAATAGGTGGAGTCCGATTTGAGGCGTTGGAAATCTTCCCAGGAGCAGAATTCGAACGGAGACAGGTACCAATCGGCTTCAATGGCGTCGCGAAGCAGCAGATCCATCATTGAGTCCGGTTGGGTCAGTACAATTTTTGTGGTTCTGGATTGAAAGTCCCGGATGTTGTCTTTCTTTTCAAAGAACCGGCCGATCTGACCGGAGGCCGTTGTGTACAAACAAAGGCCGAGCACCAGGATGAGCCATCTTTTCATAAGACTGTCTTGTTGGGTATTATAAGAATAAGGCTGGTCAAACGACCAGCCTTTCAGATAGTTTTTTCAAAGGTAAGTTCTGGTCAATTATTTGACACGTTCACCGTAGCTGCGGTCTTCTGTGTTGACTTTGATCTTTTCACCTTGGTTGATGAAAAGGGGAACCATGATTTCAGCACCGGTTTCCAGGGTAGCCGCTTTGAGCGCATTGGTAGAGGCGGTATCACCTTTTACAGCGGGTTCGGTGTAGGTTACTTCCAATTCTACATAAGTGGGGAGTTCGCAGGTGAGGCAGCGTTCTTCATCAGCCAGGAACATCATTTCTACGGTTTGGCCTTCTTTCATCAGGTCAGCATTGTCCACCATTTCGGGAGCCAGAGAGATTTGTTCGAAGGTTTCAGTGTGCATGAAGTTGAAACCCATATCGTCTTTGTAGAGGTATTGGTAAGGACGTCTTTCTACGCTGATCTGTTCCACTTTTTCACCGGCAGAGAATGTGTTTTCCAGGATCCGTCCGTTTTCCAGGTTGCGGAGTTTGGTCTTTACAAAAGCTGCTCCCTTACCGGGTTTTACATGTTGAAACCAAACGATGGAGCACGGTTTGCCGTTGAAGTTGAGGTAAAAGCCGTTTTTGAAATCTGCAGTAGTTGCCATAAAATGTTGATTTATTTAAATTTAACTAATTTGTCAAAATCTGGACTGCAAATATAGTAAAAAACTTGTTCCAACTGCCATTTTGGAGTGGAAGTCGCACCGCAAATTCCCACAGCATCTTCGGGTTGGAACCAGTCCGGGTTGATTTCCTGTGTTTTCTCGATCATGTAGGTGCGGGGATTTTTCCGTTTGCAGAGTTCACAGAGAATGTGCCCGTTGGAACTTTCCCGTCCGCTGACAAACAGGATGACATCGTGTTCGGTGGCAAACTGCTGGAGATTCGGGTGGCGGGAGGAGACCTGACGGCAGATGGTATTGTGGATGCTGACCTGCTCGTCGGTGCCGGTAAGGTTGCGGACCACTTCTTTCAGGTAGCGTCCCAGTGCATCGTATTCAAGCGGATCCTTGGTCGTCTGCGAGAAGACGGCAATGGGGTAGGAGATGCGGTCTTGGGCAATGGAGAGCCATTGTTTGAGGTCTTGCAGGTTCTCCACGACAATGGCTTTACCATCGGTCTGTCCGACCAGGCCGTTGACTTCCGCATGTCCGGTCTTTCCGAAGATCAGCAGGCTGCCGTTGTTCTTTTGGAGTTCGCCATGGGTCAGCCGGATCCGTTTCTGCAACTGCAGCACGACCGGACAAGTGCAGTCGATTAAGGTCAGGTTGCGTTCCCGGGCCAGCTGATAGGTGGCCGGCGGTTCTCCATGGGCACGGATCAGCACGGTTTCGTTGGAAAGGGTTTTCATCCGGTCATAGGTGATGACTTCCAGTCCTTTGCTGTGGAGACGTTCCACCTCAGAGCCGTTGTGGACTATCGATCCCAGTGAAAAGAGGGAGGAATGGTTTTCCAGGTAGTTGTCTGCCTGTTCTACAGCGCGGACAACTCCATAGCAGTAGCCGGAGTGGGGATCAATGGTTACTTTCATTGTGAAGGTATCGGGGAAGGATGGACCGGAACCAGTCCATTTGTTCGTCCAAGGTCATGTTGCTGTTATCCAGAACCAATGCGTCTGGCGTTTGTGTCAAGGGGTTGGTCGGCCGGCTGGAATCGATGTGGTCCCGTTCGTGGATGTTCTGCAGGACTTCTTCCAACGTGATGTCCGGCTGTTTGATGCGCATTTCCTCCAGTCGGCGTTGGGCCCGAATGATCGGGTCTGCGGTCATGAAGATCTTCAGTTCTGCATCGGGAAATACGGCAGAACCAATGTCCCGTCCGTCCATTACTACGCCACGTCGGCTCCCCAGTTGGTGAAGCAGTTCATCCACAAAGGCACGGACTTTGGGGATGACCGCCACATAACTGACCTGGTTGGAGACTTCCAGGGTCCGGATCTGTTGTTCAACATTCTCTCCGTCCAGGAAGGTTTCACTGCGGTGTTCTCCTTCGTTGTACTGGAAGCCGATACGGGTGTGTTCCAACACCTGTTGCATAGCCGCCAGATCGATGGTGTGATCGGACCGCAGTACCTTTTTGCGAAGCAGTTGCAAGGTTGTGGCCCGGTAAAGGGCTCCGGTATCGATGTAGATGTAACCGAGCTCTGCTGCAATCTTTTTGGCAAATGTGCTCTTCCCGGTAGAGGAGTAGCCGTCAATGGCGATGATGATTCTTTTCATATTGCTTTGGTTCACAAAAGTACGAAAAATATCTATATTTGCAGAGAGATTGTGAAGGAATGAAACATGCGGTCATAGATATGGGAACCAATGTCTTCGCCTTGTTGTTGGCAGAAGATGCCCCTGACGGAATCCGATGGATCCGTGAGCAGAAGGTACCTGTCCGTCTTGGGGACGGAGGCTTGGCACGCGGGCGCCTGTCAGAGCAGGCTTTTGCTTCGGCCCGGCGGGCATATGACCATTTCAAGGAAAGCCTGGACAAGGAAGGGAACATTGCTCAGGTCCGGGGATATGCCACGTCGGCATTCCGGGAGGCAGCCAATGGAGCCGACTTGCGGGATGTCCTGATCCGGGAGTACGGTTATCCGGTGGAGATCATTTCTGGTGAACGGGAGGCCGAACTGATTGCAACGGGTATTCTTGCTGCTGTTCCCGATCTTGACGGAACGGCCCTGCTGATGGATATCGGAGGAGGAAGCAATGAGTTCATTCTGGTCAAGGACAAAAAAATTGTCTGGAAAAGGAGTTTTCCGCTGGGTATGGCCCGAATGTTGGAGCTATTTCAACCGCAGGATCCGGTACGGGAGCAGACCGTGCATGAGTTTGGTGCCTATTGTACAACGATACTGCAACCCCTGAGGCAGGCTCTGGCGCAATATCCCCCGCAATGTCTGGTCGGTTCGTCCGGCTCTTTTGAGACATTCCGTGATTTGATGTTCGGCGTTACGGTTGATATGGACCATCCGGGTTTTGAACCCTCTGCCCGTTTTGACCGGCAGCAGCTGGAGGCTTTGTTTGACCGCTTGGTGGCATCTGACCGCCAGGAGCGCAGTCAGATGGCGGGAATGACCCCGGTGCGTGTGGATTTCATTGTTCTGGCAGCCTTGTTTACCCGTTTGGTCTTGTCCATGCTGCCCCGGGATGTCCAGGTGCGCCAATCATCCTTCTCCCTGAAAGAAGGAGCCATGGTCCAATTGATGAAAAAACAGTTTAGAGACACATTATGAATATTCTGATCATTGATGACGAGCGGAGTATCCGCAATACCCTAAAAGAGATTCTTGAGTTTGAGGGACATACCATTACCCTGGCCGAGGATGGAAAGATCGGTTTGGAAAAGGCGGTCGCCGGTAATTTTGATGCTGTTTTCTGCGATATCAAAATGCCGAACATGGATGGCCTGGAAGCTTTGGGAAAAATGATGGCGGCGGGTTGTGAATCGCCGGTCATCATGATTTCAGGCCACGGGACCATCGATACGGCAGTGGAATGTATCAAAAAAGGGGCCTATGACTTTATTCAGAAGCCGTTGGACCTGAACCGTATTCTGATCACGTTGAAAAATGCCACGGACAAGGGACGACTGGTAAAGGAAACCAAGATCCTGAAAAAGAAAGTGGCCGGTATTCCGGAAATTGTTGGAGAATCCGCCCCGATCCTCCGGATCAAGGAGATGATTGACCGGGTGGCTCCGACCGATGCCCGTGTGCTGATTACGGGGTCCAATGGGACGGGAAAGGAACTGGTCGCCCGATGGCTGCACGAGAAAAGCAACCGCAGTTCCATGCCTTTTGTGGAAGTGAACTGTGCGGCGATTCCCAGTGAGTTGATTGAGAGTGAGTTGTTCGGTCACGAGAAAGGGGCTTTTACTTCTGCGGTCAAGCAACACAAGGGCAAGTTTGAACAGGCGGACGGAGGGACCCTGTTCCTGGATGAAATCGGGGACATGAGTCTGGCTGCACAAGCCAAGGTCCTGCGCGTGCTGCAGGAGAACAAACTCTCCCGTGTGGGGAGCGATAAGGATATCAACGTGAGTGTTCGTGTAGTCGCGGCTACCAACAAAAATCTTCGGGAAGAAATTGAAAAAGGACGCTTCCGGGAGGACTTGTATCACCGCCTTTCTGTCATTGTCATCCATGTTCCCCCTTTAGCGGACCGACGGGACGACATCCCTCTGCTGGTGCAGCATTTTATCCGTCAGATCTGCAACGAGTCCGGCAAACCCTTACGTGAGATCAAGGAGGACGCACTGGCTCAATTGCAGACCCATCCCTGGACTGGAAATATCCGGGAGCTGCGCAATGTAGTGGAACGTCTGCTGATTTTGTCCGGGCCGGTCATTACGTTGGAGGATGTGCTGCTGTATGCACCTCCAATCGATAACTGAGGTCCTTATTCTGATTTGTTGTATTTGGGCAGGAGCATGCTGAAATTGGCTCCGCCCATTTTTTGTGACCGGTCGTAACGGATCTGTCCATTGGTCTGTTCAATAATGTTCTTGCAGATGGCCAGACCCAGGCCGGTACCACTGGATTTGGTGGTGAAATTGGGCTTGAACAATTTGTTGAGGTTTTCTTCGCTGACCCCGGGTCCGTTGTCTTCGATCTGAATCAGATAGGCGGAATCCAGCGAGGTGACGGATACGCAGACTTTGCCCTGGTCTTCGTATTCGACAGCTTGAATGGCGTTGGAGATCAGGTTGACAAACACGCGGGTGATCTGACTCCTGCGGGCCAGGATGCAGGCGACAGGGGTGTCCGCTTCGTAATGGACGGTGATGTTTTCCCGGGTATTGAACAAGGTGATCTGGTCCTGCAACAAAGCGCAAAGTTCCACCAAGGTGATCTCTTCGTTGTAGAATTTGGCGAAGTTGGAGAATTCAGCGGCCGTATCGGAGAGGATGTCAATCTGTTCGAGCAACGAGGAGGAGACTGCGGAAAATTTCTTGTCCCAGTCCGGAACACCTTGTTGCTGCATTCTTCTCAAGTGTTGGATACTCAGCCGCATGGGCGTCAACGGATTTTTGATCTCGTGAGCAATCTGTCTGGCCATTTCCCGCCAGGCTTGTTCCCGTTCGCTTTCGGCCAGTTGGCGAGAGCTGCGTTCCAGGTCATCCACCATCTTGTTGTAGGTGTCCACCACAATTCCGATCTCATCCCGCCGTTGGTAATCGATGTGTTCCGCTTTTTGGGTGACATCGATCATTTCCATCTTCTTGCTGAGTTCCGCCAGGGGACGGGTCAAGGAGTTGGAGACGATGCTGCCGGCAAACAGGGCCGTGAGGATCAACAGCAGGTAGATGTTGATGATGGTCGCAATGATGGTGGAGGAATCCCCTTCCAGTCCGGTGTAGGTGGTAAAATAAGGAATGTTCACGATGGCCAGCAACTTCCCGTTGTTGTTGAAGATGGGCGCATAGAGGGAGGTGTATTGCTGGCTGGCAATCTGCTCTTTGAGTACGACCAGTTTCTGGTTGCGCAGCCGGATGGATTCGTAGGCATCCGGATTCAGACGGGAGCTGACCAACATCCGGTTGAAGATTTCATTTTTGGTCGAGCGGATCAGACTGCCTTGGGGACTGTACAGGTTGATATCCACTTGGGTGTTGTTGGAGATCCGGTCCATGGAATTGTAGAGTTCCTGGGTATTCAGGTCGTATAGGGATTGGGCATAGCGGCAGCGGTCACTCAGGCTGCCGATGGCACTGGCCATCTTCTCTTCCATCTGCAGCCGGTTGTTTTCCCGCATCAGGTTCAGGGCGAAAACGACGCTGCCGACCCCCATGCATATCAGCGCAAAGACCAGAACGGCGGTCAGCAGGACGGTGATCTTGCGTCGTAAGGTGTTGCGGGTCTGTGTTCCGAAAGGTTTGTCGGTGTGGCGGAACAGGTAGGTGGCCCCATAGAAGAGGACGGTATAGAAAATCGCCAGGTAGGAGAAGAAGAGCAGGTAGGTGAATGGATTGCGTTTTGCACGACTGACCATGATGATCCGGTCTTTGGAGATCTTGTTGACAAAGTGTTGGTAGCCGTTGTTCTGTACGTTGCTGTAGCCTTCCACGACTTCGTAGTTGAGGTGGATGGGGTAGTTGTAGCGGCCTCGGTAGGAAATCAGCCGGTTCTGGTAGTATTTTGCAAAGGAATAGTTGCTGGGCATGGATTTTCCTTCCAATTTCTTGGAGTCCAGCAGCAGGGACGGGTAGCCGACCACTTCGTTGCTGCTCGGGGAGATCTTGGAGGAAATCTGCAGGTAGAGGATGTAATGCATCCCGTTCAAGATCATCGGGAAGGCGCCGATGTAGGAGGCCGTGTTCCGGTAGTCGTTGATGTAGTAGAACGAGGAGGTCGGAGAGAGGGGTATACCGTATTGCTCGATGATCTCACGGTTCATGTAGCGGTAGCAGTTGACCGGATTGGCGTAACTGTCGGTGCGGAGCACATCGTGAGCGGTGCAGACATAGACATTGATGTGGTAGGTCTGCAGGAAATTCCACAGGTATTGTTCCCCGACCCGGTCTTTGATGATTTCGGTGCCGCGGCTCATCCGCATCAAGGCGTGGATGATACGGTCACTGGCAATCTCTTCTTCGATTTCCTTGAGTTGCAGCTCAAGGGTCAGGTCCCGGTCAATGGACAGGCGGGAACTCCAGATCCTGCAGCGCTCTTCTTCCCGCAAGAAGCCGTAGAAGCTGATGGCGATGACCATGTACACGGAAACGGCCAAGGAATAGGGCAGCAGCAGTTTTGGAGAGTAGGTATTGTATTTTTTGTGTTTTCCCCAGGCAAGCAATGCCATACGGATGGCAAACAGCAGGGCCAGGAAAAGCAGGAAGTAGAGGACATAGATCAGGATGCTGTACCCGTTGATCTCTTCCAGCCGGAACAACTCCAGGGCAATGTTGGAGTTGAGCAGTACCGATCGGAGGGTAAAGTGGATGTAGAGCAGCAGCAGTACAGGCCATAGGGTGATGACCACCTGGACCGTTTTTTTCCAGGGAGGAGCCATCCGGCGGATCCGTTTGCAGACGGCTTTGGCCGACATGATCAGTGCCAGGCATTGGAGGAACAGAAAGATATGGTTGGCAACCAGCTTTCCTAAGGAGTTGAACAAGTAGGTGTCTGCATAAATGGAAGGGGAGACGAGCGGGTTGCTGTTGCTGATGTTGTCTAACAAGTGAGTGACGGTCAGGCGCGCAAAAATCAACGATAGGACAACGATCAGCCAACTGCGGATGCTGCGGTGATGCTCGTGGTAGGAGAACAGGAAAGAGATGCCAAACAGCAGGGCCAGCCATTTCAGCAGGGTAAAGGGTTCTTCCTTCGATAACGGAGACAGGCGGGAGACGGCGAATAGCGGGCTTCCGTCTTTGCCGTGTACCACTTGTGTGGGGTTTTCCAGCAGGTGGACGGTGGTGAAGGACCGATTCAGCTTCAGGTAGGGATTCGTCTCGTTGTGCAGCAGTGCATTTTCGGGGGCATACTCGGTCCGGATCAGTAGTCCGCTCAGCAACTTGATGTTGCCGCTGCGGTAGATATGGGTGATGTACCAGGCCGACCCCAGGTTGGAGTATTGGTCCTGGTTCGGCAAGTGGGACAGCGGCATGTTGTAGAAGCTGTTGATGCTCATGTCGTGGATCCGGTGCATCAACGGAAGTTTCCGGATCTCGTCATTGCCGATCGGGAAACGGTTGCTCCAGCTTTGGAGTGTATCGTTGACGAAGCGGTAGATGACCATGTCTTCCGGCAGGTCTATTTCCAGCCATTCGTGCTCGGGAATAGCCAAGGCTTTGCGGACATAGCTTTCCAGCAGGTATTGCCGTTCGATGACCTTGCGCTGCAGGTGTTCGGTTTCCCGTTCGATATCCCGTTGGCTGGAGTCTTGCAGGAACGAGAAGGCATAAGTAAATACCGTCAAAAAGAGCAGGAAGTTGGTTCTGTTCCTTTTGATTGTTTGCAAGAGTCTGTGCCAGCGTTCTTTCATCGTTCTTTTTATTCGTTGTGGTAGGGTTCTCCCCGTATGATGGTAAATGCCCGGTACAATTGTTCCGTAAAGAACAAGCGAATAATCTGATGGGAGAAGGTCATTTTTGACAACGACAACTTCCCATCAGCACGTTTGTAAACTGCTTCTGAAAAACCAAAAGCCCCGCCGGTAACAAAAATCAGGTGGCGTGAACCTGTGTTCATTTTCCGCTCCAAAAATCGGGCCCAATCGACCGATCCGAAGGAATCTCCTCGCTCATCCAGCAAAATTACCTCATCGGTGGGCTTGATCTGCTTGAGGATGAGTTCTCCTTCCCGTTCTTTGACCAGGGCTGCATCCCACTGGTTGCCCTTCTTGCGAGGGATGGGCAATTCGACTCTTTTGTAGTCGACATAGTGCAGCAGGCGCTTCTCATAAAGAGCCATCCCTTCTTTTACAAAAGGGAAATCGGTGGTTCCTACCAGAAGAAATGTTACTTTCATGCGACAAAATTAGAATTTGTGGCTTGATTTTTGAAAAATAATTTGACCAATGAGCCGATTATTGTTAATAACGTTGTTAGGTGCCTTGCCGGCAATGGGTTTGTATGCGCAAACCAATGACCGTGAGCATGATGTATTTGTCCCGATTACCAAATACATGCAGGAGGGTGATGCCGAATGCCTGGCGGCCTGGATGGCGGAAAATCTGGAACTGGACCTGTTCGGTACCGTCAATGAGTGCAGCCGGAAGCAGGCACGTCAGATCCTGGACAATTTCTTTGAAAATTTTCATCCCAAGTCCATTTCTGTTGTACACAAAAGTCTTTCACCTCCGATGAATTACGCTGTGGCGAAAATGAATGCCGGGGGTGAACGGTTTCAAGTGACGATTTTTGTCAAGACCCAGAAAAACGGCAATTTCATCCAACACATACGGATAGAGCGGGACTGAGCCCGCTCTATTTTTATTTTTGTCGCATGAAGATCTGGATGGGACACCCGGTCAGTTTGAAGTGGCTGCGCAACTTGTTTTCCAGGAAACGCTTGTAGGGATCCTTGATGTATTGCGGCAGGTTGCAGAAGAATGCAAACGAAGGACAGCGGGTCGGGAGTTGGGTAATGTATTTGATCTTGATGTATTTGCCCTTGGTTGCCGGCGGAGGGTAGTTTTCGATTTCTTCCAACATGGCTTCGTTCAGACGGGATGTCGGAATCTTTTGGGCATAGTTGGCATAAACTTCCGCAGCGGCATTCAGCACATCCAGGATGCGTTGTTTGTTGATGACCGAGGTAAAGATGACCGGCAGGTCTGTGAACGGTGCCAGTTTCTTCTTGATCTCTTCCGTGTAGTCCCGCATGGTATTGGTCTCTTTTTGAATGGTATCCCATTTGTTGACAACCACCACGCAGCCTTTCTTGTTGCGGTAGATGAGGTTGAAGATGGCCATGTCCTGGGCTTCCAGTCCGGTTTGGGCGTCCACCATCAGGATGCACACATCTGCGTGTTCGATGGTCCGGATCGAGCGCATCACCGAGTAGAATTCAAGGTCTTCCTTGACTTTGGTCTTTTTGCGCAGTCCGGCCGTATCGACCAGCATGAACTCATGACCGAACTTGTTGTAATAGGATTCGATGGAATCCCGGGTGGTTCCGGCAATCGGGGTGACGATGTTCCGGTCTTCACCCAGCAGGGCATTGGTCAACGACGACTTGCCGACGTTCGGTTTGCCGACAATGGCGATGCGGGCGGCACCGGGGTTGCTGGATTTCTTGAGTACACCCCACACCGGAAGGCTGTGGTAGTTGAACGGGCGGTCGCTGATGGGGCGGCTGCCGAAGCCCACGGAAAAGGGCTCGCAGTTCACATAGCCGCCGATGCCCATAAGGCCCTTGTCCACCACGGTGGTGACGGCCAGCACCTTGAAAGTGGAGCCGGGTTCGTAGCGGGTCTGGCAGGCAAAGTTGAAATCACCGGTAAGCACCTTGCCGTTGTCATCCTTCACTTCGCCGCGCGGGAACTTGCCCTTGTGGGTGATGAGTTCCTTGGTGTTCAGGTCGAAAGCCGGGCGGCTCACCATGGCCAGGATATCGCCGGTTTTGGGGTCAACCACAATCATGCAGCCGCGCTTGGCGCGGAAGTGGCGCATCCCTTTGTCCAGCTCCTGCTCCACGATGGTCTGCAGGCGCATATCAATGGTGAGCTTGATGTTGAGGCCATGCTTGGGGGCCATGTAGCGGTCGTCCTCGTTGGGCAGCACCTGGCCGCGGGCGTTGTGGCGGTATTCGCGGAAACCATCCACACCGGCCAGGTAGCTCTGGAAGTAGGCTTCCACGCCGCTCATACCCTTGTTTTCGTGGTCTACGTAGCCGAGCACGTGGCAGAGCATTTCGGGCATCACGTAGGAACGGCGCAGGTCAGACTGCACCATGAGCCCGCGCACGCGAGCCTCGCTCACGGCCTTACGAATCTTATCCGCCGTGTCGAAGCTCATACCCTTGGCCAGCACAATCTGGTTGCGGATGGAGCGGGTGGGCAGCCCTTTGGCTTTGGCTTCCTCATTGTATTTCTGGGTGGCGGTCTGGGCGATTTTCTCCACGATATCCTCGCGGGTCATGAATCGCTTGATGGTGCGGCCGTTGATGGTCTCCTCGATTTCCTGGTGGGAGAGGAAGGGGTAGAGCACCTCCGCCACCAGCTTGTCGTGCTGCCGGAAGTAGTATTCCATGACCTCCTCATCGTATTCCATGAGGCGGTTGGCCTTGGCGTCCTTGGGGTTGATGCGGGCGCGGCGCTCAGCCTTTTCCTCATCGGTCATGTCGGCCTTGGCGTTGTTGAGGAGTTTGGCGCGGTAATTGTAGACGAGCTTGCGGCGTTCCTTGGGATCGGTGAGGCTTTCCCAGCGGGGGTCGTTCACGGCGTGGTTGTGGGCCAGGCCTTCCACCACAGCGGTGATTTCGCGCAGGTGGTAGCGGTCGGCTACCAGTTCGGCGCTCTGGATATTGTTGGTCAGCAGCTCTTCGTTGCGGTCCATGATGATTCCGCGCTGCGCCGGAATGCTTTCCGTGTCGATGAGGTCATCCACAGCGGCGGGTCGGTGGTTGCCGGTGTCGAAAATCTGCAGCTCCGCCAGTCGCACGGCCGCCACGCTGGACACGCCCAGCATGAGGGCAGCCAGCAGGGCTGCGCGTCCGGCAAATGGAACTTTGGTCTTCATGCGGCGGGGCGGCGGAGAAATGGATTAGCGGTTGATGACGGCCAGTCCGCTGTCCTGCAGGCGGCGGGCAAGCTCAATCTGGCTGCGGTCAATATCGCGCAGCGTGGAGCGGTCCTGGCTGAGGCGGTCGCGCATGGCCCAGCGGTTGGTCATGGCGTTGGTCTTGGCGCGGTGCTGGTTGGTGTTGAGGTTGCACACGGCAATTTCGCGGTTGAGCTTGCTGATTTCCGTGCGCACGGCCACCTGGTCATTCTTGAACAGGGCGTAGGTGATACCACCTGCCGATACCATGATGGCAAAGACCACCATCCAGACCAGGAAGCTGAAGCTTACCCGGTCGGCGTAGCGGGAGGTGTGTGTGCTGGGAGGCATTGAGGTGATGAGAGGGGCGAGAGGTGGTGATACAGAGAGAAGGTGATTAAAGCTTTTCGATGACGCGGAGTTTGGCGCTGCGGGCGCGGGGATTGGCTGCCAGCTCGGCCTCGCTTGCCACGATGGGCTTGCGTGTGACCTGGCGGGCGGCGTATTCCGGGTTGGGGCGCGGGGCCGGCCACTCCGGGCGGTCGATTTCCGGGCGGGTCACGCGGTCAAAGTAGCGCTTGACGGCGCGATCCTCCAGGCTGTGGAAGGTGATGATGGCGAAGCGGCCGCCGCTCTTGAGCAGGCTCAGGCCGGTTTCCAGCAGGGCATCCAGCGCGCCGAGCTCGTCATTCACTGCGATGCGCAGTGCCTGGAACGAGCGGGTGGCGGGGTGCTGCTTGCCCTTGCGGGGCAGTACACCGGCGATGATATCGGCCAGCTGCGTGGTGGTGGTGATGGGGGCCTTGGCGCGCTCCTGCACGATGCGGCGGGCAATGGCGCGGCTGGCGCGTTCCTCGCCGTACTGCCACAGGATATCGGCCAGTTCGCTTTCGGCGGCGGTGTTCACGATATCCGCCGCGCTGCGGGGGGCGGCGGGGTTCATGCGCATGTCCAGCGGGCCTTCGGCCAGGAAGGAGAACCCGCGCTCGGCCTGGTCTACCTGCGGGGAGGAGATGCCGATATCGGCCAGTATGCCATCCACCGCCTCAAGACCTTCGGCGCGCAGCAGTTCGGCGGCGTTGCGGAAGTTGCCGGCCACGATATGCATGCGGTCGGCATAGTCGGTTTCCACAATGCGGGTACCGGCGGGAATTTCGCCGGTGATAATGGCTTTCT
>CALCYB010000122.1 GCA_937906485.1 uncultured Rikenellaceae bacterium | reverse complement strand
CGTATGTTGAAGATGCGGGGCATCAAGCACAATGTCCTCAATGCGAAGCAGCACGCGCGTGAAGCGGAGATTGTGGCAGATGCCGGACAAGCCCGTGCGGTGACCATTGCCACCAACATGGCAGGTCGGGGTACCGACATCAAGTTGGGGCCGGGCGTGCGTGAAGCAGGTGGTCTGGCCATCATCGGTACGGAACGTCACGACAGCCGTCGCGTGGACCGTCAGTTGCGTGGACGTGCCGGCCGTCAGGGGGACCCCGGTTCTTCCGTGTTCTATGTGTCTTTTGAAGATGACCTGATGCGTCTGTTCGGCACCGAACGTATGGCCGCATTGGTGGACAAGATGGGTATGACCGAAGGTGAAATGCTGGAACACAAGATGTTGAATGGAACCATCGAACGTGCCCAACGCAAGGTGGAAGAAAACAACTTCGGTATCCGGAAACGCCTGCTCGAATACGATGATGTCATGAACTCCCAACGTGAGGTGATCTACACCCGTCGTCGCAATGCGTTGTATGGAGAACGGATCGATGTGGATGTGATGAACATGATCGGCGATTATGCCGAAGTGCTTTCCGAACAATCCGAAGGACTGGATTATGAAGGCTTCTCCCTGGAAGTGATGCGGGGGGTATCCATCGATCCCGGTTTTGACGAGGACTTCTACAAGGATGCCAAACCCAATCAGATTTCAGACCGTCTGCAAGAACGGATCAAAGAAGAATACAACCGCCGTATGGAAGTGATGGTCCGTCAGGCTTGGCCGGTCATCAAGAACATCTACGAAAAACAATCGGCCATTTATGAGAATGTGGCGGTTCCGATCGGCGACGGACAAAAGATGATGCAGGTGCTCGTCAATTTGAAGAAAGCCTATGAAACCGAAGGCCGGGAACTGGTTCGTGCCGTAGGAAAGACCATTACCCTGATCATGATCGATGAGCAATGGAAGGAACACCTGCGCGAAATGGACGATTTGAAACAGTCGGTACAGAATGCGACCTACGAACAGAAAGACCCGCTGTTGATCTACAAGTTTGAAAGTTTCAACCTCTTCAAGGGCGTGATCGAAAAGATCAGCCGTGAGGTGCTGGCCTTCCTGATGCGGGCCCATATTCCGCTCCGCAATCCGGATCAGTCTGCTCCTTCGCGCAGCGCTTCCAACACTTCGGCCAGTTCGGGTGCCAACTCCAGCATCAGTTCGACCTTGACCGAAGGCCATCACCGCCGCACGGACATGAGCCGCATGCAGACTTCCCGCACCGACCTGGTGACCAACGGGGGAGAGCCCAAGAGCAATGCTCCGGTCCACGTGGAAAAACGCGTGGGACGGAACGACCCTTGTCCTTGCGGTTCCGGTAAGAAATACAAGCACTGCCACGGAAAAGATGAATAGGCCTGTGCCAAAGACGAACCAGTAAAAGAACTACATACCATGTTTATGAAGAAAAAGATTCTCACGCTCATTCTTGCAGCGACTGCCGTTTTTACCGCTTCGGCAGAGTCTGCTCCCAAGTGGATGCGCTACAATGCCATCTCTCCGGATGGAACCCAGATTGCGTTTGCTTATCAGGGGGACATCTTTGTGGTCCCTGCAGCTGGGGGTACTGCCCGCCAACTGACGACCTCTTCTTCTTATGAATCCAACCCTGTCTGGTCCAACGACGGCAAGACCATTGCTTTCGCTACTGACCGCAATGGTGGATTTGATATTTACACCGTACCCGTAACGGGGGGACGCCTGCAACGGGTGACGTATAACTCTGCTTCTGAGACACCACTGGCGTTCTCAGCCGATGACAAGACCTTGTATTTCTCGGCAGCTTTGCAGGATCCCGCTTCCAGCATTCTTTTCCCGACGGCTTGGATGACGGAACTGTACGCTATCCCGGTGGAAGGCGGACGTCCGGAGCAGATCGCAGCTACGCCGGTGCGCAATTTCGATCTGGCACAGGACGGTGTTTCCTACCTGTATGAGAATTGTACCGGTAGCGAAAATACCTGGCGCAAGCACCATACCTCATCTGTAGCCCGGAACATCTGGTATTACGATGCCACCCAAAACCTGCACCGTCAGCTGACCACCAACGTGGGCGAAGACCGCAACCCTGTGTTCGTCTCTCCTACTGAAATGGTCTTCCTGAGTGAACGCGACGGCGGATCATTCAATGTCTATAGGGCTTCCCTGGATGCTCCCGAACAAGTGACCCAATTGACCCACTTCAAAAAGCACCCCGTCCGTTTTTTGAGCGCAGCCCAAGACGGCACCCTGTGTTTCGGATACCATGGTGAGATCTATACCCAGGCTCCCGGCAAGAAGGCCAAGAAAGTCAACGTGAACATCATCAAGGAAGAAGAAGACAACCGTACCACCCGCATGAACCTGCGCGGAGCTTCCGCTTTTGCCACCTCCAAAGACGGTAAAGACATGGCGGTCATCAGCCGCGGCGAGGTTTTTGCCTTTACCGACAAGCACGGTACCACCCGTCAGATCACCCAGACTCCCGCCGCAGAAGCCGGCCTGACCATGTCTCCTGACGGAAAGACCTTGATCTATGCCAGTGAACGTACCGGTACCTGGAACCTCTACAAGGCGACCATGCCCCGGGAAGAGGACCTGCATTTTGCTTACGCAACCACCATTGAAGAAACTCCGTTGTTCAAGGACAACAAGGTGGAACGCACCAATCCGAGTTTCTCTCCGGACGGTAAGGAAGTGGCCTTTATCGAAGACCGTACTTTCTTGAAGGTCCTGAATCTGGAATCCGGCAAGGTCCGTCAGATTACCGACGGCAGCCAGCACTATACCCGTCAGGAATATGGTTTCTTCTACGAATGGTCTCCTGACGGCAACTGGTTTGCACTGGAGATCATCACCAACCAACGCGATCCCTATGCGGATATTGCCATTGTGTCTGCCAAAGACGGGGGCAAATGCTACAACGTGACCAGCAGCGGTTACATCGATCAGGCTCCCAAGTGGGTGCTGGACGGCAACGCGCTGATCTATGTTTCCAACCGTCACGGCATGCGTTCGCACGCCTCCTGGGGTAGCCAAAATGACGTGTACATTGCGTTCATGAACCAGGAGACCATGGACAAGTTCTTGATGAGCAAGGAAGAACATGACCGCTATCAAGAATTGAAGAAGTTCCGTGAGAAGAAGGAAAAAGAAGCCAAGGAGGCAGAGCAAAAAGACAAGAAAGACGATAAGAAGGGTGACAAGAAAGACGACAAGAAGGGCGACAAGAAAGAGGACAAGAAGCCGGAGGCGGTGAAAATCGATCTGGCCAAATTGGATCAGCGTATTGTCCGCCTGACTCCCATGTCATCCAACCTGTCGGATGCCGTATTGAGCAAGGATGGAGAAACCCTGTATTTCCTCTCTTCTTTCGAAGGTGGACAGGATTTGTGGAAAATGGATGTTCGTGAACGTCGGGTATCTACCTTGAAGAAAGGTGCCGGCGGATATGGTTTGACCATGATGCCTGATGGCAAGAGCATGCTCCTGTTGGGCTCCCGCCTGAGCAAGGTGGATCTGCCCAGCGGAAAATCTACTCCGGTCGATTATTCCATGGTGATGGAGCTGGATGCTGCCGGTGAGCGCGAATACATGTTCCACCATGTCTTCAAACAACAGAAAGAAAAATTCTACAACAAGAATTATCACGGTGTGGACCTTAAGGCGCTTGAAGCCGATTACGAACCGTTCCTGCCCCATATCACCAACAACTACGATTTCTCCGAAATGTTGAGCGAAATTCTGGGTGAGTTGAACGTTTCCCATACCGGTAGCGGTTATCGTGGAACCGGAGCCCGCAAAGCGACACCGGAATTCGGTCTGCTCTTTGACCTGAAATACAAAGGCGATGGTCTGAAGATCGATGAAGTCCTGGATTTCGGCCCCTTTGATAACTTCCAGACCAAAGTCAAGGCCGGCGTGATCATCGAAACCTTCAATGGCGAAAAGATCCTTGCAGGAGAAGACTATTATGAACTGATCAACGGCCAGGCCGGTGAAAATAACCTGATCGGCTGCTATGATCCCGCAACCGGAGAACGTTGGGAAGAGGTGACCCAGCTGACCTCAAAAGGAATGCAGAACGAACTCCTGTACCAACGTTGGATCCGCACCATGGAACACCTGGTGGACAGCCTCTCGGACGGTCGTCTGGGCTATGTGCACATCCGCTCCATGGCCGATGGCAGCTACCGCGATGTCTATTCGGATATTCTGGGCAAGTATAACCTGCGGGAAGGTATCGTGATCGATACCCGTAACAACGGCGGTGGACGTCTGCACGAAGACATCGAGATCCTGTTCTCTGGAGAAAAGTACCTGGAACAAGTGATCCAAGGCCGCATCGCTTGTGAAATGCCTTCACGCCGTTACAACAAACCGTCCATCATGGTGGTCTGCGAGGCCAACTACTCCAATGCGCACGGTACTCCTTGGGTCTATCAGACCATGGGTATCGGTAAGGTTGTGGGGATGCCTGTTCCCGGCACCATGACTTCGGTCAACTGGGAAACCCTGCAGGATCCGTCCATGTATTTCGGCATTCCGGTGGTGGGCTACCGTACCCAAGACGGTACCTACCTTGAAAACAAACAGTTGGAACCGGATATCCTGGTTCGTAACGAATACGAAAAAGCCATGCGTGGCCAAGACCAGCAAATTGAGGCAGCGGTCAAAGCCCTGCTGGAAGAAATCAAGAAGGATACTACCCGTTGGTAGTCCTTCTTGATGTACGGATAAAAGAAAGGAGCCTGATCGTTTGGGATTGGGCTCCTTTTATTGCTTGGTATTGAAAACGGTGTCGGCCGGATCAGGCTTGTTGCTGACGACTGAGCAACTCCCGGGCTTTGTCGAGGATGGTGCAGTCATCAAGTTGGACAATACCGCCATCAGGACCCGGTTCCAGGTGGAAACCTGCGCACTGACCGCCTTCGTAATGGTCTCCGCCGAAATAGTTGCGGACCATATCCGGTGCAATGTTCAATTCATCAGCAATCTGCTGTACGCTGCCATGAGACAATTGGTCTTTGATTTTGCGTAATTCGTTAAATGTAATGGTTGTAGGCATATTGTTGTACATTATGGCTCAAAACGCCTGATTAATAACTTTTTTATAAAACGTTCCGAAGTTACGAAGAATTATTGACCAGGGCAAGAAATTTTAATAAAATAGCAACAGATTCGGGAAAATATTCGTACTTTTGGGAAAATCATAAAATGGCAAATTATACGTTGATCTTATGAAATACGATGTTATTGTAATCGGATCCGGCCCGGGAGGGTATGTTTCAGCGATCCGCGCTTCTCAGTTAGGTTTTCAGACGGCAATTGTGGAACGTTCCGAATTGGGTGGAATCTGTTTGAACTGGGGATGTATCCCTACCAAGGCATTGTTGAAGAGTGCACAGGCTCGTCACTATGCAGCACATTTTCCGGAATATGGTTTTGATGCGCTGGAACTGCCTCAAACCGATATCAAAAAAGTTGTGGAACGCAGCCGTGGTGTTTCTGCCCAAATGTCCAAAGGGGTGGAATTCCTGATGAAGAAGAACAAGATTACCGTGATTTCCGGTTTTGGCTCTCTCAAACCGGGCAAGGTGGTCGCCGTGAAAGATGATGCCGGTCAGGTGACCGAATACGAAGCGGACCACATCATCCTGGCAACCGGAGCCCGTCCGAATTCCTTGCCTTTCGCCCCGATTGATGGCGAAAAGATCATTTCTTACCGTCAGGCCCTGGTGCCGGAAACCCTGCCCAAGAGCCTGGCAGTGATCGGAAGTGGCGCTATCGGCAGTGAATTTGCCTATTTTTACAAATCCATGGGCGTGCAGGATGTTTACCTGATTGAATACGTGGAACGTATCGTTCCGCTGGAAGATGATGATGTGGCTGCGCAATTGAGCCGTTCATTCCGTAAGGCCGGCATCAAGGTCATGGTATCCGCGCAAGTCAAGTCTGTGGATACGGCCGGAGAAAACTGCATCCTGACCGTACAGACCAAAAAAGGCGAGGAGATCATCGAAGTGGAACGTGTTCTTTCTGCCGTCGGTGTTGTTCCCAATACTGAAAACCTCGGCTTGGAAGAACTGGGTGTAGAAATGGTTCGGGGAAAAATCAAAGTGGACGAATACTATCGCACCAACGTTCCCGGCATTTATGCCATTGGGGACATCATCCCTACGCCAGCCCTGGCGCACGTTGCATCGGCAGAAGGTCTGTGCTGTGTGGAAAACATTGCCGGTCTGAATCCGAAACCGGTGAACTATGACTTTATCCCCGGTTGTACTTATACGGCTCCCGAGGTGGCATCAGTCGGCAAGACGGAACGTGCCCTGAAGGCGGAAGGGGTAGCCTATAAAGTCGGAAAATTCCCCTTCACGGCTTCCGGTAAGGCGGTATCGGCCGGCGACCGGGACGGATTTGTGAAGTTGCTGGTGGATCCGGAAACGGATCGGATCCTGGGTGCGCACATGATCGGTGGCAACGTGACCGAAATGCTTTCGGGCGTGGTGCTGGCCATGAACAACGGCTTGACGGCCCGTCAGATCATCCACACCATCCATCCTCACCCGACCATGAGCGAGGCCATTATGGAGGCAGCTGCAGCGGCACATGGTGAGGCTGTGCATATTTAATGACTATTAATTCATTACAAGATATGGCAAAGATTGATAACAACAATCAGATTAATGAGATCTGTCGCATTTCCAGAGGTACCTCCATTGACGGGACCATCCGTACGGCTTCGGATATCCGTGTGGACGGCCAGGTGACGGGAACCGTTTTTACTTCCGGTCGTCTGGTGATTGGAGAGACCGGACACGTTTCCGGACAGACCATGTGCTCCAACCTGGATATGTGGGGCAAACTCGAAGGAAAAGCCTATGTGGCAGAGGTGGCTTCGCTGAAGGCGGCCAGTGTCTTCAACGGAGAACTTCATGTGGGCCGCTTGTCTGTGGAATTGGGCGCCTCTTATGACGGTACCTGCAACATGATGCAGAAACCGGAATTTGATAAGGTGGTGGCTCCTTATCAGGACAAGAAACACCCGGTAGAAAAAGAATCAAAATAATCGGAAACGGCCAGTAAAAAAAGAGGAAGGCGACACCGCAATGTCGCCTTCCTCTTTTTGGGGCAGTCCCGAGGGATTAAAGTTCTTCAAATTTTACATCCGAGAAAGAGTTGGTCTCTTCGGTGCGTTCCACAACCGGACATCTTTCTTTGATGTAATTGACTACTTCTGCGAGTCCTTCTGAGAATTTTTCAAAATCTTCCTTGTAAAGGAAAATTTTATGTTTGTCGTATACAAAACGTCCGTCACGTTCTACACGGCGTTTGCTTTCTGTAATGGTCACATAGTAGTCATTTCCTTTGGTCGCCTTCACATCGAAGAAATACGTTCTTTTACCTGCTCTCACCGGTTTTGAAAAAACATCATCCCCGCTGCGTTCTTGCATTCCTGCATGCTCAAATTCTTCAAGATACATATTGTTCGTTTTTAAAATTCTTGACAAAGATAAAATAAATTTCTCGGGATATTCTATATTTGCAAAATATTTATCTCAACAGTTTATGCTAAACCGAAGATTAATCAGGATCAAAGCCTTTAAAGTTCTTTACAGTTCTGTCTGTTCCTCCAATGCGTCCTTGCGCAGTGTCGAGGAGGAATTGTTCCATGCGTGTGAAGATACACGCCGTCTGTATTATTTCATGATGCACCTTCCGCTAGCCTTGAGCCGGATGGCAAAGGAACGCATCGAATTGGGTCTGAAGAAGTTCCATCCCACGGAAGAGGAACGCAATCCCAACCGTAAATTTGCTGACAATGCCCTTTCTGCCCTGTTGGAAAGCAACGACCTGTTCATGACCTTTTGTACGAACCAGGGGTTGTTGTGGGATGACAATTGGGCAACCTATGCCAAAAAACTTTTCAACCGTCTTTTGACCCGGGATTATTTCCGCAGGTACATGGCCGAGCCGACCACTTCCTTGCGGGAGGATTGTCAGCTGTTTTCCAGAATCTATCGTCAGGAGCTGGAAGATGATCCGGATCTGGAACAAATGCTGGAAGATGCCTCCCTGTACTGGGCGGATGACCTGGGCTATGTCCTGAATGTGATTCTGCGCTCGCTGTCCATCATCAAGACCAAAGAGAGACTGGAACTGCCCCCCTTGTTCATGAAGGACGACGACCGTGAGTTTGCCAAGGAATTGCTGGCTTATTCCTATACCCATTACAACGAGTACCTGGAACTGGTCAAGGAGAACATCTCCAACTGGGATCTTGACCGCCTGGTTGTAACGGATATTACTCTGATTGTCATGGGAATCGCGGAGGCTGTCCGTTTCGAGACCATTCCGGTCAAAGTGACCATCAACGAATACGTGGAGGTTTCAAAATTCTACAGTACCCAGAACAGCAAGGTGTTTGTCAATGGTCTGCTGGACCGTCTTGTGCGGGATATGCAGCAAAAAGGCGTGGTTGTCAAACGTGGCCCCGGCTTGATTGAAAACTGAGGATGATACTTTGTAAAAGTGCTTTCTTTTTACTATTTTTGCAAGGTTTTGTGAATAGAGAAAACGTAAATAAACATTAAAAATTAATACAATGATTTTGAATTTTGCTTTGTTGCAACAAGCCGCACCCCAGCAAGGCGGTGGTATGCAGATGTTGATCATGATGGCGTTGATCATTGCCGTCATGTACTTTTTTATGATCCGTCCCCAACAAAAGAAACAAAAAGAATTGCAGAACTTCCGCAACTCCCTGACCAAAGGCGATAAGATCGTGACCATCGGGGGGATCTACGGCACCGTAGCAGAAGTGAAAGATCAATACCTGTTGGTGGAAGTGGACAACAACGTGAAGATCCGTGTGGACAAATCTTCGGTTGTGAAGGATGCTTCTGATATTCAATCAAAATAATCCATGAAACGTCCTTTCTTTTTGAAGGGAAAGGTCATTTCAAAGGCCACAGAGGGGAGAGACTGGGTGATTATCCTGTTTTCTCTCCTTTTGGCGTTTTTTATCTGGATTGTCCATTACCTTTCGCAAGATTATACCGTGCATTTTGAGTACCGCCTTCAGGTGAAGACGGCTCTGTCCGGTTATGCCTCCGTCTCGGAGACGGAGCAGCCGTTGATCGTGCGCGGACGGGCGAAGGGTTTTTATATTATCAAACAGCGGTTGGGCATCGGCCGGTCGCTGGAGTTGGAGGTGCCTGAGCGCCTGTTGCAACGCGATACCCAGAATGGAAGTGAAGAGCATTTCCTGCTGCTGGGTGCGGATATCCGCAACCTGATTGCCGAACACCTGACGCCGGATGTGGAGGTTGAGTATGTGATTACGGACAAAATGGATTTTGTTATTCCGACGGTCCGTCACAAGAAAGTACCGGTCATTCCCCGGGCCGATATCTCGTTCCGCTCGCAATACATGGCCAGTGGTGCCATGCAGGTGCAGCCGGACAGTGTGGTCATCTACGGAAAGCAACGTTACCTGGACCGGGTAGATTCGGTCTATACCAAACCGATATCCGCACGTCAGTTGGAGGTCAATCTCCAGCGGGTGGTTCCGTTGATGGACATTTGGGGTATCTCGTACGACCAGCCACAAGTCTATGTGTCCATGCAGGTGGACCGTTATGTGGAACAGACCCTGGAGGTGCCGGTAGAGATTGTCAATGTTCCGGCAGACCGGCGTATTATCTGCATTCCGGATCGCGTGAAACTGAAAGTCCGTCAGTTCTATCCCATCAAGGAGGTGGACCTGGCCACTCATTTTCTGTTGACGGTGGATTATGCCGATATCCTGCAATCGCTGGATATGCAGATCATACCGACGGTGAGTCATGAACTCTCGAATATTGCTCCTGTGTATGAAATGTACCCTCCTTACGTGGAGGTAATGATTGTCCGATAGGCTATGAGAAAGGTATTGGGATTGACCGGTGGAATCGGAAGCGGAAAAAGCAGCATTGCCCGCATGTTCTCCAGAATGGGGATTTCGGTGTACTATACCGATGACCGTGCCAAGGCGTTGTATGATGAGTCCCGGCCGTTAAGGGATGCTCTGATCCAGCTGCTGGGCCCCTCTGTCTGGGTCAATGAGCGGATTGACCGTCGGGAAATGGCGCGGCTGCTCTTTGGAAATGCCTCTCTGTTGCAGCAGGTGGAAGATCTGGTCTATCCGTTGTTGCTGGAAGATTTTCAGCGGTGGCGTGCCGAACAGACTTCGGCTTTTGTGGTGATGGAGTCTGCACTTTTGTTGCAGAAACCGATGTTTCTGGAACAGTGTGACCGAGTACTGACCGTCTCTTCTCCGATGGAGGTACGGATCAGCCGGGTCATCGGTCGGGATGCCGTCAGTCGGGAGCAGGTGCTTCAGCGGATGGATCACCAATGGTCGGATGCCCAACGGGAGTCGATGTCGGATTATGTGCTGGTGTCGGACAATGAGCAGGCTGTGCTTCCTCAGGTTGTCGCGATCTGCCGGAAGATGTTGAATGAATCAAATAAGAAACAGTAATCAATGGGAAAAAATACAGGAAAATGGGTAGGTGGAATCTTGGGTTGGGCCATTGGCGGTCCGATCGGAGCCTTGTTTGGCGTTGGATTGGGGTCGTTGTTTGACGGCAGTTATGCGCTTTTTTCTGCAGGGGCAGGAGCGGGCGCCCGTAGTCAGGCCCGGAACAGTTTTCTGATGTCCCTGCTGGTACTTTCAGCAGCGGTCATGAAGGCCGACAAACGTGTCATGCGCTCGGAACTGGATTATGTCAAGAATTTCTTGCGCAGGAATTTTGGAGAGGACGCGGTACGTGAGGGTATGGTGTTGCTGAAAGATCTGCTCAACAAGGAAATCAGCGTTGAAGAAGTGGCTACCCAAATAGCCATGAACATGCCGGTGAGCCAGCGTCTGCAGTTGTTCCATTACTTGTGCGGGATTGCCCACAGTGACGGGCAGATCGATGCCGATGAGTTGCAGTTGTTGCGCCGCATCGCCCTGCTGATGCGTATTGCAGCAGCAGATGTGGAATCCATTCTGGCCATGTTCGGTATGGGCGCTTATGGCGGTTACGGACAAGGGGCAGACCCGCGTAGGGCGACTTCACAGCAACAACTCGATCAGGCTTACCGCATATTGGAAATCGATGCATCTGCCACGGATGATCAGGTGAAGAAAGCCTACCGTCGTATGGCGATGAAATACCATCCGGACAAGGTCTCCACCTTGGGCGAAGATGTCCGGAAAGGGGCGGAAGAAAAGTTCAAGGCTTTGTCGGAAGCCTATGATTTGATTAAGAAATCCCGTGGAATGAATTAGCCACGGGTTGAAGATATTGTGTAATTGATTAATTTTTAACCATGAAAACAGATTTGCGGAAAATTCTTTCAGTATCCGGAGAACCGGGACTGTTCACTTATTTATCTCAAGGAAAAGCAGGTATCATTGCCGAATCCCTGCTTACCGGCAAAAGAACATCTTTCGGTATGAAATCCCGCGTGACCTCATTGTCCGATATTTCCATCTACACCGATGAAGAAGAGCTTCCGTTGCGCGAAGTGTTCCTCCAATTGAAAGAATACCTGGCAGGAGAAGCTGCTCCCGATGGAAAAGACCAGAAAGCCTTGGTCGCTTTCTTTGACGCGGCTTTCCCGAGTTATGACCGGGACCGTTTCTATCCCTCACACATGAAGAAAGTGGTGCAATGGTACAACCTCTTGCGTGAAAAGGCTTCCTTGGATTTTGAGGATCCGGATGCAGAAGAGCAGCAAGAAGCTGATCAACCGGAAGAAGTGAGCGAACAATAATGGATAAGGATAAAGTCTTGAGGGATTCGATTCAACGGGTCCAATGCGTGACCCTGGGATGTTCCAAGAACCGGGTGGATTCGGAACACCTGTTGCGGCAGTTGCAGGCAGCGGGAATGCAGATTGCGCCCGAGGCCGAGAACCTCTACGAGGGTCGGGTGGATGCAGTGATTCTGAACACCTGTGGCTTTATTCAGGATGCAAAGGAAGAATCCATTGAGGCCATTCTGGATGCGGTTCAAGCCAAGCAGGAAGGATGTGTCCGTTATGTTTTTGTCTTCGGCTGCCTGTCCCAACGCTACCGGGAAGATCTGCCCGACCTGATTCCTGAAGTGGACGGTTATTTCGGTGCCTATGACATCCGTCCGTTGTTGGAGCGGATGGGGGTGCCCTATGATCCGCAGCTGGCGACCCGCCGTTACCTGACCACCCCGTCGCATTATGCCTATTTGAAGATTTCGGAAGGCTGTGACCGGACCTGTTCCTATTGTGCGATACCCAAGATCCGGGGCAAGCATTGCTCGGTACCGATGGAAGCATTGGTGGAAGAGGCCCAGTCGCTGGTGGCTCAGGGTGCCCGGGAACTCATTGTGGTGGCGCAAGATACGACTTATTACGGGTTGGACCGATACCGGAAGCGGATGTTGGCGCCGTTGTTGGAGCGCCTCTCACAGATTTCTGGGGTAGATTGGCTGCGGGTACATTATTCCTATCCGGATGCTTTTCCGGAAGATGTGCTGGAGATCATGGCCCAGGATCCGAAGGTAGCGCCCTACATTGATATCCCTTTGCAACATATTTCCGACAAGGTCCTGTCGGCCATGCGCCGGTCCATTGACGGGGCACAGACCCGGGCTTTGATTGAAAAGATCAGAAACCGTGTGCCGGATGCCGTGTTGCGTACGACCCTGATTGTCGGCCATCCCGGTGAGGGCAAGCGGGAATTCCGGCAACTGCTGGACTTTGTGGCGGATTACCGGTTTGAACGCCTCGGGGCATTCCCGTATTCGGAAGAGGAGGGTACCTGGGGAGCCGCCAACTTGAAAGATACCCTGTCGCGGCGCATCAAGCAGGAGCGCTACGAAGAACTGATGGAACTCCAGTCTGGCATCTCCTATGAATACAACCTCTCCCGCGTGGGAACCCGTGAGCGTGTATTGATCGATTCCGTTTCCGAGGATGGGGTGTATGTGGCCCGGACCCAGAAGGAAGCCAATATCAATAAGATCCAGTCCGCGGAGTTCATGCAGCAGCCCTATGGCGCTCTGGCTATCGAGATCATGAAGACCGTGAATTTCTACAATTACTCCAATTCCGCCGAGGATAAGCCTCTGCAGGATCTTTACTACTGCGGCGGCGGTTCCATGATCGAAACCCTCCGCACCGCCATCATCAAGGCCACCGGCCTGACGCCCCATCACATCACCCGGCTGCTGAATCTGGAGGGCGTTTCCGGTGACGCGGCTCTGACCTGCGGCATTGCCGCCGGTGCCGCCGTGCAGACTGTGTAAGGAGGTTCGACCATGGCAGAAAAAGAACAGAAAAAAGGTCTGAGCCTGCATCTGACCCCGGGCAAAAAGCCCGTTCCCAAAAAGGGCGCCGTGAAGGCCACCAAGCGGACCATGAATTTTGTCCACCACAAGAGCAATTTCAATCCCATGAAGGTGCTGCCCGTGGTGCTGGTGAGCGTATGTGCAACGTGGCAGAGGCTGATGGCTATTCCA
>CALCYB010000121.1 GCA_937906485.1 uncultured Rikenellaceae bacterium | reverse complement strand
TCCAGACCTTATCTTAGCATCGGCACCAACCTCCTGTCCCTGCTTACCTTCGGGACGATGGAGGCCGATTTCGGGCTGGGACTTTCGCGACATTACTCCTTGCATCTGAAAGGCATCTACAATCCTTTTTCATGGCAAGCCTCCGAGCAGATCTTACAGAACAAACAGGCAACCCTCGCCCTGCAAGGCCGATACTGGCCCTGGTTCATCTTCTCGGGGTGGTACTATGGGACCAAACTGCAATATTCGGTCTTTAACCGGGGCGGGCTGCACTGTCCCAGAATCAAAGACGGAATTGCCTACGGTATCGGGCTGGAAACGGGCTACGCCTGGATGATGAGCAAGCACCTGAACCTGGAATTCGGCATCGGTCTCTGGGGTGGGTATGCCTCTACCAGGACTTTTGCTTCCGCACGCTGCGGAAAGCTGCTGGAACGCCACCAGGGCGGATTCTGCCAGGTGGACCGGATCACAATCGCTCTACAATACACCTTCTGATCCATTTTCAAACTCGATGAGAATCCCTATGAAACCTGTTTGCGCAATGATCTGTGGAATGCTGTTCCTGTGGCTGGCCGTTGCCTGTAGCACCAGTGCCAAGCTCAAAAACATCCGTACAGGCGCATCGGATGCCAGCATATCGCTCCAGCAGCAGGAACGCCCCGTCGAACTGAGCACCGACAACGGACCCCGACCGCAGGATACCATCATCGTCAAGGACCTGAACGGCAAAGACGTCTTCCTGATGCGGGCCGTCCAGGACAATGACGGGGAAATGATTGCCAGTGAAGTTCTTGAACCGGCTGTGATAACGGCCACCTTCCGCAACGTAGCCGAAAGAATGGGCAAAGTCGATCTGGCTTTCCGCATCCATGTTCCCGCCCCTTTGCAGGACCCTTCCTGGCAACTGCGCTTTTACCCGATTCTGATCATCCAACAAGACTCCCTGCAACTGGACCCGGTCCATGTTACCGGCTCCTCCTATCGGGAAAAACAACTGCGGGGCTACCGACAATATGAAGCGTTCCTGAATTCCATCATCAAAGACAGCAGTCTGCTTCGCAACGAGCAACAGATCCGCAGGTTTTGGGAACGCAATTATGAAAAGATCGCGTCTGTGGATGTCCGACAGGTGCTGACCCACTACCAGTGGTCCGGCCGGATTCGCCGCAACAACCGCCGCCAGGCCCGAGCTGAAGAAGTTTTCCGGCGCAAGGTCAAGAATCCGCTTCCGGAATACCATCTCTATCTGGACACCTTGCACCTGGGCGAGTTTCAGGAAATCCCCATTGACTATACCTATACCTTGAACACGCGACCCCACCTTCGCAAAGCCGAGCTGATGCTCTGGGGCGAAATCTGGCGGGAAGGTGAACGCTTGTATACCATGCCCGCAACGGCACCGCTGACCTTCTACATCTCCAGCATTTCAACCTTGTTGGAAGAAAAGACCCGTTACGTCCAACGGATCATTGAACGGAAGGCTTCCAGCAACACCGTGGCCTACTTGGATTTCCATCAAGGCTCCACCGAAATTGACACCTGTCTGCATGAAAACGCCTATGAACTTGCCCGAATCGAAGGCAACATCCTGGAGCTCGTGGCCAACGAGACCTACGACATTGATTCGCTGGTAATCACCTCAACTTGTTCCCCGGAGGGCAGTTATCTGCTGAACACACGCCTGGCCCGCGAACGGGGCGATGCCGTACGGCAATATTTTGAAGCCTTTGTGGAGCGGCAAAAGACTTTGTATCAGGAAGAAAAGCAACAAA
Organism: uncultured Rikenellaceae bacterium; assembly: GCA_937906485.1. Classification (GTDB taxonomy): domain Bacteria; phylum Bacteroidota; class Bacteroidia; order Bacteroidales; family UBA932; genus JAGCJX01. The sequence goes on along the minus strand of CALCYB010000121.1, from coordinate 5,195 downwards.
CCATCTACCTGGTCTGCGACAGCAGTCTGATGACCTCCCCTCTCTATGACTTCTCCCTGCTTACCCGTTCCATTCCGGAAGACTGGCAGCGGCTGGCCGATCTGATCCGAAAAGACAGTCTGCTCCAACAGCCACAAGCCCTGCTTGAGCTGATTGAAAGCCCGCTGCCAGAAGACATCAAAGAGATAAAGATCCGGCAGATGCCTGATTATCCCCGGTTGTACCAGGTACTTTATCCCCTGATGAGAACCGTACGTTTTGACTTTCACCTTCACCGCAAAGGCATGGTCAAAGACACCCTGCATACCACGGAGACCGATACCACCTACGAGGCCGGATTGCAAGCCCTGCGCGAGAGGGATTTTGAAAAGGCCCTGGCCCGTCTGCGTCCGTACGAGGACTACAACACCGCACTTGCCTGTCTTTGTCTGGATTACAACCATACGGCGAGATCCATCCTTGAGCACCTGCCACCCGGTGGAAAACGGGACTACCTGCTGGCCATGGCTTGTGCCCGTCTCAACGACATCCCCACCGCGCTGGAGCACCTGCTGCTAAGCGTGGAGTACGACCCATCCCTGCGGTTCAGGGGCAACCTGGATCCGGAAATCGCCCAACTCATCCGCGAATACCGCTTGTTTGAGCAATAACCCACTTTTACATTTAACTAATTAATTTTTAACCAACTAAAAAACATTACACATGAAAAGATGTTTATTGTTAGGGGCCATGGCCCTGCTGATCGGCAGCACAGCCTGCGAAACCATCACTCCTGAAGTCTCTCCCTGTCCGGAAGGTGTACCCGCAACACTGAGCCTGAGCATTGCCACAGACCAGACCAAAAGCACCGTATCCCAAACCCAGGAACAGGACAACAAGATCGTGACACTGGACGTATTTGTCTTCCGCAACACCGCGGCATCCGCTTCGGACCACTATGCACTGGACGTCCATAAGCGCTTCCAAGGCAACAGTTTAAATGATCTGACACTTACCTGCAGTACCGGTCCAAAAATCATCTGTGTCCTGGCCAATGCCCACACCGACAATTTCAAAGGCATCACCAACCTGGACGATTTCCGGGAACAGACTGCCAACCTGAAAACCGAAGCATTGGGGAACTTCACCATGTACGGAGAAACCTCCATGGAACTGGGACTTTCGGGCGAGGCCTCGGTGACCATCCGCCGTCTGGTAGCCAAAATCCAAGTCAGCGGCATCAAGACCCGATTTGCCGGCACACCCTATGAAGGGATGACCCTGTCCAACGTCAAACTGTACGTCACCAACGCGCATGCGGCAAAAATCATCTACAACAACCAGAATCCGGCTACCCCAATCATCCTCAACCAAGGCTCCCTTTCACTCACCGATATGGAAGGCTTCGCCGAAGAAGGGCTACTGTACGACACCTTGACGGGTACAATCAACGACACCGGCTATTCCACAGCCCACTATTTCTATTGCTACGAAAACATCACCCAGAATCAGGATGCTTGCAGCAAACTGGTCCTGCAGGCCGACCTCAACGGAACCACCTACTATTATCCGGTTCCCATCAACCAGACAGACTACGGGTATGTTGCCGCTAACGGGCATTACGGCATCCAACGCAACACTGCTTACTCGATCGGCATCACGGTCACCGGTCAAGGTTCCATCTCACCGGACGAGCCCCTTGTCCAAGGATCCCTGGAGCTGAGTCTGACCATCGAGAACTGGATCACGACGCCACATTTTGATAAGGAATTCTAGCATGAAACCTATCCTGAAACGAGGATTTCCATTCTGGGCACTGCTTCTTCTCTCCGCTTGCATCCGCGAAGAGAGAAGCGGATGCCCGACTTGGTTGCGTCTGGACCTGTCCTCCGTTCCTTCCCAGATCGAGCAGATCCATCTTCTCTTTGCCACAGAAACCCAGGAAGTGATTTTTCAGGACACCTTGTACGCCGGGCAATGGCACCAACCCTATGAAATCCCTCTGCGCAAGGGATGGGTACTGGTTGCGGCCTTCGGCAATATCCGGCAAATGGAACTGCAGGGCAATACCTACCGCATCCCGACCGGCAAACAGGCAGATTCCGTCTACACGGACTTCCATCGACGGGAACTCCGCCACGAACAGGATCAAATCAGCCTCTGTCCTCAAAAGAACTTCATTACAGTCACGTTGGAAGTCACCGGGAAGCAGCCGGATGAGCCCCTTCCTCAACTCTATTTTGAGGGCAGTGCAGACGGTTACGACCTGCAGGGGAGCGTCTCTTCCGGACAATTCCACTACCGGCTGGGGTGCCGGGATGCAGCAAAAATGACGACACAACCCAGCCAAACGACAACGCGGCACAATTCCCTCTACCGGGGGCGGATTCCTCGACAAAAAGACGATCAGCTGCAACTGATCATTTACCTGGATCCGAACACCTGCTATCGCTTCCCGATCGGCAGTGCTATGTACCAAGCCGGTATTGATATGAGCCAGGATGAATTGCCGGACTGGCACTTCTTGCTGGACCTTTCCCTGATGACCCTCACCCTTGAAACCGAGGATTGGATCCGGATGGATCCCATTGAAGCCATTTTATAGATGTCAATCCACACCAATCACCCGACCATGACCCATACCTGTCTCAAACCCAACACCCTGGCTAAAATTGTGCTGATTGCGCTGACCGGACTGCTGTTGTCCGCCTGCCAGGACCAAAAAGCAGACTATCCATCCACCGAAGAAGGCCTCCTGCTTTCCTTCCAGTACAGGGACGCCCTGCCGGACCTGTCTCGGAATACCGTCCAAGCATCATCCCCCATCCCCGCCCTTGAGCCACCGGACAGCAACGCCACCGAGCAGGAAATCACCATCAGCAATGCCAGCTTCTTTCTGTACGACCGACAAGGCAACCTGATTACCTCACTGTACACGGATGCCCCGGACAAGGCCATCCGACTGCGTATCCAACCGGGCAAAAAGGCCGATCTGTATGTGGTAGCCAATGTCGGAGACTGGACAAAAAAACTCCTGACCGTCACTAAGGACGGCCTCAGGAAGACCTATTGGGACTACCTGACGGCCGGTTTTTCCCAAAACATGCCCCTGCCCATGTCGGGAAAACTGGAAAATGAAACATTCAACCATGGGGACGTCAAAACCCTACGTCTGAGCCGGCTTGTCGCCAAACTCCGGATAATAGCCGACACCTCCGGACTAAGCAAAGACGTGGAATGTTTTGAAATCAAGCAGATACAAATCAGAAACCTCAACCGCCGCGTGGGTTTCTTTGACCAGAGCAAGGCCTCAGACCCCAATTGGGTAGGCGATAATGCCTATGCTAAAACAGGCGAAGCCTTGGCGGACCTCTGGGACCGGGGAGTGGATTTTTATCTTCCGGAAAACTGCCAGGGTGACCTGCTGGAAGGCAACACCGATCCCTCCACGCACCTTCCCCCTGCTTCCCATGAAAACTTGTGCACCTACATTGAATTTACAGTCAACTACCGGAGCCGGACCCATTGCGACGAGCACCTGATTTACCGTTACTACCTGCACGACGGCCGTTTCTTGGACAACTTTGATCTCCAACGCAACACGCTTTATACCTGCCATACCCGTTTCTATGGCGACGGGCTGAATGAAACCTCCTGGCGGATTGAGACCAGCAGCATGCAAGACCGTGTCACCGATATTACAATATCGCCCTCCTCCTACACCCTGACCCGGATTGGACAGGTAATTCCACTGCAGGCTCATGTCCAGCCTGCTTCCGCAGCCAATCCGGCGGTCAGTTGGTCCAGTTCCAACGAACAGGTAGCGACGGTTTCACCACAAGGCGTGGTAACCGCCAAAGGAAACGGCAGCTGCATCATTACGGCGACCTCCACTGACGGAACAAGAATCCAGGGGACCTCCCAAATTCAAGTCAACACCTATGTTCCCCCGACCTCCATCACCATTTCTCCCAGAATTGGCAATGTCCTGGCTAACGGATCCCTCCAATTCTCTGCCAAGATTCTTCCTCCGGAAGCCGGTAGTTCGGGCGTGGTTTGGAGCAGCAGCAACCCCAAAATCGCCACCATCAACCAAAACGGCCTGGCTATCGGCCGGGCGCTGGGCAGTTGCAAAATCATCGCCCGAACCCAGAGCGGCAACTGCGCGGACTCCGTCACGCTTGAGGTCTCATCCAAAACCTTCGTCATCGATCCCATTCCCACGTTGTACCCCAATTACAATACTCCCTGGACCATTACCCATAGCGCGCAACCCGCAGGCGTTCCGCAATACAGCCTTCAGCACCAAAGCGGAATGTCCGGTCTGGTATCACTGGAAAAAAGTACGTTGGTGGTACGTTTGCCGGACAACTGGATCCCCAATCAACCGGATCTTTGCACCTTTCAAGTCACCGGACAACTCAACGACATCCAACGTACCCAACAGGTGCAAGTGAGTTTGGGCAACCTGACCTTCAAGAATTCCATCTACCAGCTTTGCATGGGCGTTCCTGAAGTCATTGTTCCGGAGCAACTCGAGCCTTCTGACGCAACCGTCAGTTGGAATTCCCTGCAGACCAACATCCTGACCTTTTCGGACAAGGGATGGGCCCAACCCATACGCCCAGGCAGGGTGCAGGTCATCGCCCAAATCCCCACAGGGCTCCAACAAGTGGTGGATATCGTTGTTGTCGCCCCTACTCTGCGGATCATCGGTGAGGAACAACAGACCATCTACGAAAACCAACAGATTCAGTTGCAGACCATCTCTTCTCCCGCGCAATCTACCCAGCTTCATATCCAATGGGAAATCCGCCAAGGTAATGACTATGTGTCCCTCTCGGACCTAGGCCTACTCACCGGCCTGCTCAGAAGCGATGCAAACACCGTTACCATACGAGCCAGCTACAAAGAGTTGCCTCAAATCTATGACGAAGTCACCTTCACCGTCAGGCCCGGGGTCAGTGCATCCTTGACCCGCCATAACCTGCTCAATACCTCGATCTATCCCAATGATCGGCCCATTCCCGACTATCCGAACACCCTGCTGGTGGACTTTGACCATTCTCCCCTGACCGGCATCCACTGGAAATTCTTTGACTCGGAAGGATTGGAATCCGATGATCTTCAAATTGATCCGGATGGCACACTCTCTGCCCGAAACAGTGCTGCATCCGGCACCTACACCCTCCGCGGATACGACGACACCGGCACCT
>CALCYB010000120.1 GCA_937906485.1 uncultured Rikenellaceae bacterium | reverse complement strand
TAGGGTGGTTAGAAATGTATCTATTAAAAGAAGAAGAAATAAAAAAATCTCTAACAAAAATTAATAAGAAAAAGTATTTTGAAGATTGGCTGGATGATCGTCTTGATGATTTTATGCCGGTACATCCGGTGGGCCGCAAGGATCCGAATGTTTTGGGAATCCATGATTTGTGCGGCAATGTGGCAGAGGCTTGTCAAGATGCGGAAGAAAGTAATTATGAGTATCCGTACCGAATCCTGAAAGGAGGAGCCTGTGTTTCCACGAACAGGTCAGTCTTTGGGGGGTATGCGTCTGATCCAATGAGAGCTTATCGTCCAGCCTATCGTGATCGTGTTTATCAGGACGAGAGAATAGAATGGTTAGGTTTTCGTCTGGTGTTAGATAGATAATTTTGCTTATCTTTGCGTCCTTATTCAGAAGTTTTTATGAGTGACAATACATTGATCGGCAAATTGGCCGGAATTAAAGCAAAATACGAAACGATTTCCCAACAGATTGCGGATCCGGAAGTGATTGCGGATATGAAACGCTTTGTCCAGTTGAACAAGGAGTACCGCGAACTGGAACCGCTGGTCGCAGCCGGAGACCGTTATTCACGGATGGTTCAGGACCTGGAAGCGGCAAAAGACATCCTTCAAAATGAAAAGGATGAGGAATTGCGCGAGATGGCCAAGGAAGAAGTGGCCACGCTGGAAGAAGCGATGCCGGTGATGGAAGAAGAAATCAAATTGCTGCTGATCCCGAAGGATCCTCAAGATGACAAGAATGCCATCATGGAGATCCGTGGCGGTACCGGCGGGGACGAGGCAGCGATCTTTGCAGGAGACCTGTTCCGCATGTACAGCAAATTTGCAGAAAAGAAAGGTTGGCGCATCGAGGTGACCAGCCAGTCGGAAGGCACTTCCGGCGGATTCAAGGAATTGATCTGCAAAGTGAGCGGCAGTGGTGTTTATGGGGTGTTGAAATACGAGAGTGGGGTTCACCGTGTCCAACGGGTGCCTCAGACCGAAACACAAGGCCGGGTACATACTTCGGCTGCTTCCGTGGCTGTATTGCCGGAGGCCGACGAGTTTGACGTGGAACTGAACATGAACGATATCCGTAAAGATACATTCTGTTCATCCGGTCCTGGCGGACAGTCTGTGAACACAACGTATTCCGCCATCCGTCTGACCCACATCCCTACCGGTATCGTGGTGCAATGCCAGGATGAAAAATCCCAGTTGAAGAACTTTGACAAGGCTTTGTCTGAATTGCGTACCCGTCTTTACAACATGGAGTACGAAAAATACCTCAACGAAATCTCAGCAAAACGGAAAACCATGGTTTCTACCGGTGACCGTTCTGCAAAGATCCGTACCTACAACTACCCGCAGTCCCGTGTGACGGATCACCGGATCAACTACACGATGTACAACCTGCCGGTATTCATGGATGGGGCCATTCAAGAGGTGATTGACCAGTTGCAGATTGCAGAAAATGCAGAACGCTTGAAAGCGGCAGAAGAATAATCGTATGAAGAAGAACATTTCACTTTGCCGGGCCTTTGGGCTCGGCATCGGTCTTTTGTTGATGACCGTTTCCGTGTTTGCCCAGAAGGCATCCGAACTCAAGTATGTAAACGTGGAAGAGTTTGCCGTATTGCTGAACCAAGGGTACGACAATACAGCCATGCGCTATTCCCGTCTTCCCCAAGATTGTCAGGACCAGATCCGCAAAGCCGTATGGGACTTGGGCCTCAACTCGGCCGGGTTGGCCATCCGTTTTTCCTCCGACAGCCAATGCCTGGGAGCGGCGTGGACCTTGCTGAACAATTTCCACATGTCCCACATGCCCGGAACCGGGATTCGGGGCATTGACCTGTACACGATGATGGAAGATGGCAGCTGGCATTTTGTGGGTACGGCCCAGCCCAACGGCAAGGAGTCCCGTAATGTGTTTGTCCGGAACATGGATGGATCCCATCGCGAGTACCTGGCTTACCTGCCCTTGTACGACGGGGTGGAAACCTTGTCCATCGGGATTGATTCGACCGCCACGATTGCACCGCCTCGGGTTACGACCCACCAGAGCCGAAAACCCATTGTCTTCTATGGAACGAGCATTACCCAAGGCGGTTGTGCTTCCCGTCCCGGTATGTGCTATACCAACATTCTGGGGCGTTGGCTGGATTGTGAGACGATCAACCTGGGTTTCAGCGGCAATGCCCGCATGGACTTTGTGATGGTGGACGTGATTTCACGGGTGGATGCCTCCGAGTATGTCATTGATTGTTTGCCCAACTGTACCGCTCAGATCATCCGGGATTCGGCCTATACCTTCTTGTCCGCTTTGGCCAAGGCCCGTCCGGATACCCCGATCCATATGGTGGAAAATCCGATGACCCCGGACCGTGTTGTCAATCAACGGACCGCCAAGGACATCGTCGAGAAAAATGCAGAGTGGAATGCCATTTACCGCCGGTTACGCAAAGAGGGCTACCGCAACTTGAACTACATCAAGGCAGAAAACTTCTCCGGAACGGATGGCGAAGAGACCGTGGACGGCGCTCATCTGACAGATATGGGCTTTATGCGGATGGCAGAAGCCCTGAAGAAAGAATTGAAACGCTAGTCCTGCAACAGGTGGCCGATGGCCGCTTGTGCACAGACGCAGCCAAAGACCGCAGGCAGGTACGACAGGGTGCCTACCTGCGATTTTTTATTGCGTTCGTTTTCTGTGGGGACAATGGCTTCCCGCTCGGGCAGTTCTTCGGAATAGACAACCTGGAATCCCTTATGGATGCCGATCTTGCGCAGACGTTTGCGCAGCATATAAGCCAGCGGACAATTGCGGGATTTGGACAGATCGGTCAGACGGATTTGGGTGGCATCACGTTTGGCCCCGGCTCCCATGGACGAAACCAGCGGAATCTGATGCTGCACGCAGTATTGGATCAGTGCAATCTTGGGTGCCAGGGTATCAATGGCATCAACCAGAAACAAGGACTTCCGGTCAATGGACGTCAGTTGGTCCAGTACCGTATGGACATTCTCTTCGGTGAGGAATTCGGTGATGGTTTCCAGGTGGAGGTCCGGGTTGATGGACATGAGACGCTCCTGCATCACTTCGGTCTTGAGCCGGTCCAGGTTCGGGTCGGTTGCCAGCAGCTGACGGTTTTTGTTGGTCAGACTGACCCGGTCAGAGTCCAGCAGCAACAAGTTTCCGACACCGGCACGAGAGAGCATCTCCGCGGCATAGGCTCCAACCCCGCCCAGTCCGATGACCGCTACGGTGGCATGCTGCAGACGTTCGATGCCTTGATCCCCGACCAGCAGTCGGGTGCGTTCTTGCCAATCGCCCATGGTATTGCGGATGACGGGTTAACCGATGTTTTTCTTGGCTTCTTCCCAGATTTCATCCATTTCTGCCAAGGTCATGCTCTTGAGCGGACGTCCCTGGCGGATGGTTTTTTCTTCCAGGTAGGTGAAGCGGTTCTTGAATTTGCGGTTGGTGCTTTCCAGCGCAGTGTCCGGGTTGAGGTCGTAGAGTCGTGCGGCATTGACAATGGAGAAGAGCAGGTCGCCGAGTTCGTTTTCCGCGCGGGATTTTCCGGCCTCATCCTGGTCCATGGTCTTGAGTTCCGCCTTGAATTCTGCCAGTTCTTCTTCGACTTTGTCCCAAACCTGGTCTTTTTCTTCCCAGTCAAATCCGACAGCGCGGGCTTTGTCCTGCATCCGGTAGGCTTTCAGCAGCGGGGGCAGGGAGGCCGGCACTCCGGAGAGAACCCTTTTGTTTCCGTCCTTTTCCTTGGTTTTCAGTTCTTCCCAGTTCTGGATGACCTCTGCGGCATTTTCCACTTGGGTGGACGAGAAGACGTGCGGGTGACGGTAGATGAGTTTGTCGCAAAGACGGTCAATCACATCCACGATGTCGAAGGTGCCTTTCTCGCTGCCGATCTTGGCGTAGAAGACGATGTGCAACAGGATATCTCCCAATTCTTTGGAAATGTTCTTTTCGTCATTGGCCAAAATGGCATCGCTCAATTCGTAAGTTTCTTCAATGGTAAGGGGACGAAGTGATTCGGTGGTTTGTTCGCGGTCCCAAGGACATTTTTCGCGAAGTTCGTCCATTACATCCAGCAGACGGGCGAACGCTTGGAGTTCTTTTTTCATGGCGCAAAGATATTAAATAAGATTTGTTTTACTACCTTTGTCGGCTAGAACGAATTTAATTTTTTCCAAAGTTAACAGCTATGCATAAACCTATCAATTTTGTCAGTGCGGACGAAGCCGTTAAGGTCGTGAAGTCCGGTGACCACATTCACTTCAGCAGTGTGGCCAGTGCCCCCAAAGTGTTAATTGATGCCTTGTGCCGTCGTGGTGATGCCGGTGAATTGAAAGATGTCCGTATTCACCACCTGCATACCGAAGGCGCAGCTCCCTATGTGGATGCAAAATACGAAGGTACTTTCTTCCATCAAGCCTTCTTTGTGGGGGGAAATGTACGGAAGAGTGTTCAAGCCGGATTTGCTGATTACATTCCGATTTTCTTGAGCGAAACCCAACGTCTGTACCGTACGGGTGTACTGCCCTGTAATGTGGCCATGATCCAAGTTTCTACTCCTGACAAACACGGCTATGTGTCTTTGGGAACCTCTGTAGATGCTACCTTGGCAGCCATCGAATGTGCAGAATACGTAATCGCAGTAGTGAACCGTCATGTACCCCGTGCTTGGGGGGATGCGATGATTCCGCTTGATATGATTGATATTTTTGTGGAATGCGATTCAGAACTGGAACCGGCACACTTTACCGATCCCAACGAAATTGAAACCGCTATCGGTAAGAACTGTGCCGCTTTGATCGAAGACGGTGCAACCCTGCAAATGGGTATTGGGTGGACACAAGAACCTGGGTATCCACACCGAAATGTTCGCTGACGGCGTTCTTCCGTTGGTGGAAAAAGGCGTAATCAACGGTGCAGAAAAAGGTATCGACCGTGGTAAACTCGTTTCTACTTTCCTGATGGGTTCACAAAAAGTATATGATTTCATTGATGACAACCCGATGGTGGCCATGATGGACGTAGGATACACCAATGATCCCTATGTCATTGCCAAGAACCCGAAGGTAACCGCCATCAACTCCGCTCTGCAAGTGGATCTGACCGGTCAGGTATGTGCTGACTCTCTGGGTACTACCTTCTATTCCGGTGTGGGTGGACAAATTGACTTCGTTTACGGTGCATCCTTGTCCAAAGGGGGTAAAGCGATCATCGCCATGCCGTCAGTGACCAACAAAGGTGTAAGCAAAATCGCTCCTGTATTGAATTCGGGTGCCGGTGTGGTAACCACCCGTAACCACATCCACTGGTTTGTGACGGAATTCGGTGCAGTGGACCTCTACGGCAAATCCCTGCAAGAACGTGCCAAACTGATGATCAGTGTGGCTCACCCGGATCATCGTGAAGAGTTGGATCGCGCGGCATTCGAACGCTTCGGTCCCCACTTCCACTTCATTGGATAATGCTACAGCAAGGCAGCCAGTGCGGCACCGGTAGGTAGCTGGGGTTGTCGGGCAAGTTGGGCAGGAGTGCCTTCGAAGACAAGTTCTCCACCGGCAACTCCTCCGTCCGGACCCAGATCCAATACCCAGTCCGCCGCACGAATAACGGCTGTGTTGTGTTCAACAACAATAATGGTATGGCCTTTTTCCAGCAGAGCCTGGAAGGAGGCCATCAGTTTTTCTATGTCGGCAAAGTGCAGACCGGTGGTCGGCTCATCAAAGATAAAGAGCGTCGCCGGAGTATCCTTGCTCAGAAAATAGGCGAGTTTGACCCGTTGGCTTTCGCCGCCGCTGAGGGTGCTGCTGCTTTGTCCGAGCTTGATGTAATCCAGCCCGACGGCCCGTAAGGGAAGCAGGCGTTCGGCGATGCGTTTGGCTTGGGGTTCGGGCTGGGCGGAGAAGAATTCGTAAGCCTCGACAATGCTCATGTCCAGGATCTCGCAGATGTCCTTTCCTTTGTAGCGGACTTCCAGGATTTCCGGCAGGAACCGTTTTCCGCCACAGGATTCACAGGTCATGACAATGTCTGCCATGAACTGCATCGGAATCCGGACGATGCCTTCCCCGAGGCATTCCGGGCAGCGTCCTCCATCGATGTTGAAGGAGAAATGCGAGTGGCCGAATCCACAAGCTTTGGCATAAGGCTGCTCGGAGAAGAGTTTGCGGATCTCGTCGTAAATCTTCAGGTAGGTAGCCGGGTTGGAACGGGAGCTTTTTCCAATGGGATTCTGGTCCACGTATTCCACGGCTGTGATTTTGTTCAAGTCTCCGTCCAGGCCGCTGTAGAGTCCGGGCTTGTCACCCATCTGCATGAGCTCCCTTCGCAGAGCCGGGTAGAGAATATCTCCCACCAGCGAGGACTTTCCGGAACCGCTCACTCCGGTGACAGCCGTCATGACCCGTAGCGGAAAACGGACATCAATCCCTTTGAGGTTGTTTTCGGCTGCACCGCGTACCCGGATGCTATAGGTCCAGGGCCGGGGAAGTTGCTGCGCATTGGCCTTGTCTTGGTGGGCCAGGTAGGCCAGGGTATGGGACAGGGGATGGCGGGCTTGTATTTCTTGGATGGTCGCTGCCGTTGGAACGGGGCCGGCATACACGATCTCGCCCCCGTAGCGACCGGCATCCGGTCCGATATCTACCAGGTAGTCAGCGGCCTTGATGATTTCTTCATCGTGTTCGACCACAATGACCGTATTGCCCAGGTCGCGTAATCGGAGCAGGACGCTGATCAGGCGCTGGGTGTCCCGGGGATGAAGTCCGATGCTGGGCTCATCCAGAATGTACATCGAGCCGGTCAGGCTGTTGCCCAAGGAGGAAACCAGGTTGACCCGTTGGCTTTCACCCCCGGACAGGGTGTTGGAGGCGCGGCTGAGGGTCAGGTAGGAAAGCCCTACATCTTCAATGCATTGCAGACGGAGACAGATCTCTTTCAACGTGCTGGCGGCGATGGCCTGGTCGTGCTCATTGAGTTGGAGGTTTTTGAAGAAGTGGTTGAGTTCGCCAATGGTCATCTGGGTGAGTTCAGCGATGTTCTTGCCTCCTACGCGGACGTAAAGGGCCTCTTCTTTGAGCCGGCTGCCGTGGCAGACCGGACAGGTGGTCCGGCCGGAGTAACGGCTGATCAGGTATTTGAACTGGATCTTATGGCGTTTGGTCTCTGCCCATTGGAAGAAGCCGTTGATGCCTTCAAAATCTTCGGTACCGTTCCACAACAGGTCTTTTTGTGCCTGGGTCAGCAGCCGGTACGGGGTGTGGACCGGGAATTTGTATTTCTCGGCATGGAGCAGGACCTGTTCCTTGAAGTATTTCATGACATCCCCACGCCAGCAGGCGATGCCGTCTTCGTAGAGGGATCGGTTGGGGTCAGGAACCACCAGGGTCTCATCGATGCCGGACACTTTGCCCAACCCTCCGCAGTGCCGGCAGGCACCGATGGGGTTGTTGTAGTTGAAATCCCATTCCTGCATCGGTTCAAAATGGAGGCCGTCGGCTTCGTAACGGGTGGAAAAACCGTGGACTTGTCCATCGATGATGATGTTGAGTTTTCCATTACCTTTGTCAAAGGCCGTCTGTATGGAGTCGCAAAGGCGGGCGATGGTGTCCTCGTCCAAAGCACCGTCTTCCGGTAGGGTCACCCGGTCCACGAGCAGTTCTGCCTGCTGGTCCTGGTAGCGTTCTGGTTCGGCCAGGTAGGCATCCATGCGCAGGATCTGACGGTTTTCCAGCAAGAGTCGGGAAAAGCCCTCTTCTTTGAGGTTGATGATCTGTTCTATCCGGTATTTCTTCTGTTCCCAGTCCAGAACGGCTGTCAGGTAACAGACAGCTCCTGCCGGGAGGGTCTGCAGAAATGCCAGTACACTCTCCATATCGTCACAAGTGACCTCTTGTCCGCTGATGGGCGAATAGGTCCGTCCGATGCGGGCAAAAAGCAGACGCAGGTAGTCGTAGATTTCGGTGTTGGTGCCGACCGTGGAACGGGGGTTCCGGGTATTGACCTTCTGTTCGATGGCAATGGCCGGGGGGATGCCGGTAATGCTGTCAACGGCAGGTTTTGCCATCCGACCGAGAAACTGGCGGGCAAACCAGGAGATGCTCTCGGCAAAACGGCGTTGTCCTTCGGCAAACAAGGTGTCGAAAGCCAGGGAAGACTTTCCCGATCCGGAAAGCCCGGTAATGACGGTGAAATGATTGCGGGGGATATCCAGGTCAATGTGTTTGAGGTTATTGACCGCAGCTCCCCGTATGCGGATCCAATCCTGTTCTGCCAAGTTTTTCATAGGGTCTTCTGTTGTGTTGTTCTTTATCCACGGACTACTTGCTTGACGCCTTTGGTACGGCGGAATCCGGACAGGACCTTGTCCAGGGCCTGGTTGTTTTCAACGGAAATGACCAGTCGCAGGTCGTATTCTTCTTCTCCACGACGGTTTCTTTTTTCCATGTTGGAGGACCTGAGCTGGATTTTGTAGCCGTTCAGAATTTCAATCAAAGCGGTCATCACGGAGGGTTCGTCTATAATGACTTTTACGGTACATTGGAAGGAAGTGGTCTGTATGTCGGTCTTCCATCGTACCGGTTGGATGCGGTAGGGATAGCGTTCCAGCAGACGGGTCAGGTTGGGGCAGGACATCCGGTGGATTTTGATCCCCCCTTTGATGGAGACAAATCCCATGACTTCATCTCCGAAAATCGGATTGCAACATTTGGCCATGGTGTATTCCACGTTGCTGAGCCGGTCGCCCAACACCAAGTAGTCTTCCCGTTCGCTTCGGTTTTGCCGCGGGGCTTTCTCCTGCTCCGGCGTTTCCGCCACCGGGCTGCCCGTGTTTTCCGGTTCGCTGCGCCGTTCCTGGATCCAGGCTTTCAACTCCTGGAGGGAAATGGTCTCTTCTGCGATGCTCTTGAAGAAGTCATTGATGGTCCGCTGTTTGTATTTTTTGCACAGGAGGGTCAGTTCTTCGTCTTCCAGTTCCAGTTTCCAGTTCTTGAGCCGTCTGTTCAGCAGTTCTTTCCCGTCTGCCGCCAATTTGAGATCGTTTTCGTTGATCTTCAGCTTGATCTTGTTGCGGGCTTTGGAGGTGACCACAAAATTCAACCAGTCAGCAGAAGGTTTCTGGTTGCGGTTGCTCATGATTTCAATGACGTTCCCGGTCTGCAGCTGTTCTTTGATGGACACGACTTTTCCGTCAATTTTTGCTCCGGAACATTTCAGCCCCAGGTTGGTGTGTACCGCAAACGCAAAATCCAGGACCGTCGCGCCGGCAGGCAAGCGTTTGAGTTCACCCGTGGGGGTGAAGACAAAGACCTCATCCTGAACGTAATTGGAGATCTGACGATAATCGGCGTCGCCGCCGTTTTCCAGCAGGTGTTTGACACCTTTGAGCCATTCTTCGATGCTGCTGGTCTTCTGTACCCCTTTATAAGAAGCGTGGGAGGCCGGACCGTTTTCCGCCATCTCGTCCATGCGGCGGGTGCGGATCTGTACTTCCACATAACCTTGGTTGTCCACCTGCACGGTGTTGTGCAAAGACTCGTATCCGTTGGGCTTGGGTTTTGATATCCAGTCCCGCAGACGCCGGTTGTCCGGTGTAAACCGCTCGGTGACCAGGGAATAGACTTCCCAACACAGTTCCCTTTCGATGTTCCGGTCATCGGGTGCATCAATGATCAGGCGGATGGCCATGACGTCATAGACCCCTTCAAAAGGTACCTTCTGGGTCTGCATTTTTTTCCAGATGGACCAGGCTGTTTTTGTTCGGGATTTGTAGGTGAAACTGATGCCTTTTGCCTTGATGCGTTCTTTGAGCGGTTCGATAAACGATACCAGGATGCGTTCCCGTTCTGCTTCCGTTGCCTTGAGTTTGTTGGTGATGGTCCGCCAGTGCTCCGGTTCGGTGTGGCGGAAGAACAGGTCTTCCATTTCACTCTTGATGTGATAGAGTCCCAACTGGTGTGCCAGGGGGATATACAGGAAGATGGTTTCCAGTAATTTCTGTTGTTGGGAGGATTTGGGCAGCAGCTCCAGGTTGCGCAGGACCTCCAACCGGTCGGCAAATTTGATCAAGGTGACACGCGGGTCCTTGGAGTAGGAGACGATGAGCCGGCGGTAGTTTTCGGCTTCCAGACGGGTGTCCTTGGGCCGGATGGCGGCAATCTTGTTCAGGCATACGGCAATATCCACCATGTCAGCAGGGAACTCCTGCCGGATGGTCTCCAGCAGTTGTGGCCGAAACCGGGTGGCTTCGTGCAGGAAGAGCGCGGCAACGGTATCTGCCGGCAGTCCCGTTTCCAGGGCCAGGATAGCGGCCACACCCAGCGGGTGCTCGGTAAAGGGCTGGTTGTTGCCCCGTTTCATGCCTTCCAAAGCCTGCTCGGTATAGCGCCAGGCTACTAAGATGGTTTGTCGTTCCTGCTCTTCGTATTGTGCAAGTATCTTTTCCAATAAGGTCATCGCATCAGTTTTTGCAATTCATACATTTCGTCACGGAATTTGGCCGCACGCAGAAAATCCAGTTCCCGGGCAGCCTGTTCCATGTTCTTTCGGGCCGTTTCTACGGCTTTGGCCAGCTCCTTGGGACTCATGCGGGCAATCACAGGATCCTCTGCAAGGAATGTGCCTGAATCTTGTTCCGCTTCTTTGTTTTGGTGATAAACGGCAACCAGACTGTTCTTCTTGTCGTTTTGAACCGCTTTGGGGACAATGCCGTGCGCTTGGTTATAGGCTTGTTGCTTGGCCCTTCTGCGTTCGGTCTCATCGATGGTGCGCCGCATGGATCCGGTGATGGTATCCGCGTACAAACGAATTTGAAATATATTACGCCGTGTTTTTCACATTCTATACAAATAAAAAATGCAGCACTCCTACCAGCAATAACCCCGGCAATCCTAAAACAGCAATGAGCAGTATCGTAACGGGATTGATCGGCAAATGAATCCCCCAGTATTCCCCGATAATACTAATAAAGCACAGCAATATAACTGCAGCTACTGAATTCACCAGAAGTTTCAGCATGGCTTGTACCGGTGCTGTAGCCAGCCTGGCAATCAGCAAAATCACAATAATAGCAAATAACACAAACAAAATACTTTCCTGCGGCAATATATGCATATGTCGTTCCTCCTTTTCAGTTTGCTTTAATCTATGTGCCAACCAGCCGACATATGCCCGGCCTCAACGCATCTGTATCTCCTGTGTGGTTATATTTTCCGCTCTGGCGCGAGACAACAGTCGGTCATAAGTTTGTTCTGCCACAATCATTTGATGAATAATGCTGTCAATCACTGCCGGGTCTGTTACCTGATTGTATATACTCTCTAAGTTGCGCCACTGCGTTCTCGCCTCTTGTAATGCTGTCTGTAAATCCACCGAAATCACCTCACTGTATACTATATGTAATCGGCAGGCAAAAAATAATCAGCACCGGAAAATTGTAAAAAACTGTTGTCGAGCAGATTCATCCATGCTATAATATGTGCATAGTATTTGCATTATGAAAAGGAGGAAACAAAAATGGCTCATATCAAAACTATCAGCTCCCAGAACTTACAGGGTACAGTTAAAAAAGGCGGCTGCGGCGAATGCCAGACATCCTGCCAGTCTGCTTGCAAAACATCCTGCACAGTAGGTAATCAGGTTTGCAAAAACAACTAAGTATTTCATGACAGCCATCGATTTTCGCTGGCTGTTTTTCTTTTTGTGCTTTTCTTTCGTTTGAACTTTTGTTTATAAACGTACGCGCAATGTCATCCAAGGGGGAATTTTATGAAGTTAGAAGAATTGGAACGTATATGGGATTTGCCTCCGGGAGAGCTGGCGGCTATGATGAAAACTGTACTTGGTGAAAATGCTTCTCCGGAAGAAATGGAAGCTGCGCTAATGGATATTATGGGCAATATTGAAACGATGATGCAGCGTTCGTATACACTGGAAGAATGTTTATCGTTTCCAACCAAAGAGGACCTGGTAGAACTGGCGAAGGCTTTGAAGCTCAAAGGATACAGCAAAATGCGCAAAGAGGAACTGCAGCATTTCTTGTACAGTTATCTGACCAAGCCGGATTATATGTATCGCATTTATCCGGCACTCAGCAATGGCGAGGTAGAATTGCTTAATCAGCTGAGCGCTTCCAACATACCGCTAATCAGCACTGATATGATGTTTTGCGTCTCTGGGCTTATTCAAAACGGGTTGTGCTATCTGGACGAGTATGGAAAGCACCTGTTGATACCGGAAGAATTAAAAACAGCTTTTCTGAACGTGCAGGCAGACGCCTCTCTGCAAAAGCAGCAAAAGGAAAACAGTGTTTTTTATGATATCTGCAATACAGCAGTATATTTTTACGGCATTTATCCGATGGCAGAATTGTGCCAGCTGATTCAACGGAAGCTTTATCGCCCGATATCGGAAGACGATTTGATACACTGGTATACACATTCTGCGATATATCGGGAAGAATTTTTCTTCAAAAACGGCTATATTATTTCTGCAGCATTGCGCAACGCACCGGAAGATGTAATAGCTTTGCAGCAAATTCAGAAAATGAAAAAACGTACTTTCTGGCCGGATGCTGAAGCTATGGAGATTTTATCTATCGAGCAGTGGCTGATTGAAGACCAATATTATGAACCATTTTGGGATTGTGCCCCATTTTTGATGGAGAATGAATTCGGCGATGTGATGTCGGTTTCGCGCTTTGTGGAAGCTTCCATTCGTACCGGCGCCACATTTGATTCGTTGATGGGCTTTTTGTCGGAACAGATTTTTGCATTTGAATCTATGGAGCAAATCAATGAATTTATACAGATTATGATGAATATCTGGAACAATACGCCGATGTGGGAAAATTGCGGCTATTCACTGGCACAGATAAAAAGGAATGACATGAAGAAAAACAAACCACAGAACAACGTTCAAAAAGGGACTGTGATCTCACTGGCAGAACACAGAGCGAAAAAGAAAAATAAATAAAAAGAGCCGTTTTTTCTAACAGAAAAGGGTATTACAATATTTTCACGCCGTCCCGCGTATTACGGAACATCGACGCAGACTGTCCAAATCGTGAAAGACGAAGTCTTGCTAAGATGGACAGCCAAGGAGATGTCTGGCGATAGCTGGACAAGTGAAAATATGTAATACCCTTTTTATGAATATGCACGAAAAAAAGCAGATGCATTTACGCATCTGCTTCCGTTATGTATGTCATGCATCTGTCTCTGAGAAGAACTTTCCGGACGGTACCCAGGCAGTTAGCTCGAACCAGGCACTCCCGCGGCACACGCAAGTGCTTACTTATTGCTGCTTCCTTCCGGACCTGACAAGGTTCATAAGTTCACGTTGCGCAGGACCCAGCCGTCAACACCACTTACCTGAGGCAGACTCCACAAAGCCAACCCTCGAACAGACATCAACCCTGCTATAGCGGATTGCAGGTTACAGGGCACCGCTACCTCCCCGTCTAGCATGACAGCGTATATTTTAGCATAATCAACATTCATAAGTCAAGGTATAAAAACACAAAAAGAGATGATTGCTCATCTCTTCTATGTTTTATACTGCTATTGTTTATGCAAACAGCTTACTATTTACATAATACTTTTACGCCTGTTCTTCCACAGGAGCTTCCGGCGCCGGTGCAGGTTCTTCTGCAGGAGCCTCTGTTTTCAGTGCTTCAATGCGCTGCAGCCGTTCGGTAATATTGTAACATTCGGCTGCAAAAATGCTGTCCGGATTGTCTTTTTCCTGCTGATAAATCGCTTTCCCAATCTGTGCGTACAATTTCTGTACTTCTTTTTCTTCATTGGCAATATCCAGTTTGGTTTTTCCGGTTTCCGCCAGATCTTTTGCTTTATCTACAGCAATGTCTGCCGCTGTACTCAGATTTTTTTTCAAGTCATCAAAAAATGCCATACACAACGCCTCCTGTAACAATCAGCTAAAATAAAAAGAGCCGTACTCGCAACCGAATACAGCCCTTCAACGTGTAATTCTACACAAAGAATACGAAATTACGCTTCTTCATCACAAACAACAGTTACACCAACTTTAGATGCAACAGTTTTCATGTTTTCGCACTGTTCGCTTGCTGGCAGAATTACGTCTGCGTTTAATCTTTCTTCTTCTTTTTCATCGCAAACAACTGTCATACCAAATTTAGAAGCTACCTGTTTTACGTTTTCGCAGCCTTCTTTACCTAATGCACGACCATCCATTGTACGTTCCCTCCTAGAAGTTATTTTTATAAAACCTATAGATATTCTATACCTTTTTTTCACAAATGTCTATAGGTTTTTTCAGAATATCGAAATAATCTTTTTTACGCTTCTTCGTCGCAAACTACTGTCACGCCAACTTTAGATGCAACAGTTTTCATATTTTCGCACTGTTCACTTGCAGGCAGCACTACGTCTGCTTTTGCTTTTTCTTCTTCTTCATCACAAACCAGTGATACACCATATTTGGATACTACTTCTTTTGCATTTTCGCAATCTTCTTTGTTTAACATTGTTCCGTTCAGTTCCATTATTATTTCCTCCTTAAGATTTCCATCTTTCAAATTTTATTAATTTGCAAAACCTAATTATATTCTATGACAAATAGTTTGATTTGTCTATAGTGGATGCTATGCATCCTATCTATCCGCACATTCTTTTTTGTAATAGATTACAAATTTTTATGGGGCATAGATTATGCGAATATAATTTGTGTCTATATAAATATACCCCATTTTATCACCGCACAAACATCCTGCTTACTGTTTTATGGAATTTAAAAATTTATTAAAATTTTTCTTGACTTCTGTGTGCAAAGATGATAAACTAATATTCGCTGAAAGCACGAGGAGAGATGTCCGAGTGGTCGAAGGAGCACGCCTGGAAAGCGTGTATACGGGCAACTGTATCAAGGGTTCAAATCCCTTTCTCTCCGCCAGTAACGCTGTGAGTTTTTACTCACAGCGTTTTTTATTTTGTTTATATATTTACACAAATTCCATATTGTAGAATCTCCGCGTCATGATTATAATAATAGTATTACAATCGTGATGTGATGAGGTGCGTATATGGATGAATACATTTTGAAACAATACGACGATGAACTGTTGCGTTTTTCTATGCGGATAGATGTACTAAACGGGTTAGAAATTCAGCTGAAAGAAATCAACACACGAAACGAAATGTTTTTGCCAAAAGATCTGGAATTATCTGATAACGGTATCCGTCAATGGCTGCAGAAACGTATTATCCCAAAAAGCAGAGCGTTTGTGCATGAAATTTTAAAATCTCTTGGCCTAAGCAGCAATGATTTAAAAGGGATTATCGATGTATGTAAAGGATTGTCTCTTAATGATAGCTACTGGGTGGTTCCTGCCAATTTTAATGGCTTGTTTGCTGATTACAATCTATATGAAAATAAATTTGACAAAGTTTTATCATTGATAGCGTATACCGGTGTAGCAAGTGCCTCTACGCAATTTACATCTTCGCCGGAGCTCACAACCAATGGCAATTTACCAAAAGGGTGGCGTATTTTAAAAGATGGAAAACGCTACTTATTCAAAGGCGGTTCTACAGGTGCTGCCAATGCAGGAATGGAACCATATAGTGAGTTTTACGCTTATCAAGTTGCTAACGCAATGGGTTTAAATGCAGTCCCATACCAATTAGGCATGTGGAAAGGCATGCTTGCGTCATATTGCGAGCTCTTCACGGATATAAATACCGCATATATACCAATAGGGAGGCTAGTGCCTACAGGTGGTTTGCAAGCAGTATTAGACTATTATAAACAGATAAATTTAGTTGCAACTAATGGAAGAAAAACATAATATATCCATTAGAGATTAGCACTCATAACAAAAGAGTGCTAA
>CALCYB010000119.1 GCA_937906485.1 uncultured Rikenellaceae bacterium | reverse complement strand
CGCCGCATATTTCAATTGGGCCCCAGACAATTGCGGAGCCTCCCAGTTGGACAGCTGTTGGGATTTGGAGATTTTCTGATTCAAGATAATGGCAGCCATCTTCTTGACACTGTTGTCCCGGATACCGAATGCATCCGTCAATTTTTGCAAATCCACAAAGTTCCGAGGGACAAAGGAGGCATAGTGTTGCAGCCCCCGGACATCATCCCGAACAGCGGCTCCGACCTTGACGATCTTGGGATTGGCCATCAGATCCGCTACGGCCTGAGGCAGTCCCAGGACCTGCAATTTAAATACATAGGCCTTCTCTTTTCCAGACAACTGCAAGATAGCCATATTGTTACGGGGAGCATTCGGCTGAAAGCACGGCTTGGTTTCTGTATCAAAACCAAGAATCGGTTGGGTACGGAGGTACTCCACCGCCTCCGCAAGGTCTTCTCCAGGTTCCGACACCACAGTGATCGGTCCCTCGAAGGCAGCAGTATCCATGGCCTCCAACTCTTGAGTAGCAATCCTCTCTGCAAACTGCATATCCAATATCAATACAATTGATTAACGATTAATTTGTACGCTATCGGGGCCACACGCTGCAACTGCTCAAGGTCCGTCAGTGAAAGGTAACGATAGGCCAACGGAACCGGCTTCGTGGTGATGATTTCGGTCCCCGACCTACGGGTATAACGATAGTCTTCCGTAAACAGGCCAATCGGGGTCAAGGCCTCCATGGGCGTACCGTAAGTCGGCATGGAAACATAGGTTTCAATTTCCGAAGCCGTTCCCCGCAATGCCAGTCGATGCTGTTCCCGCAGGAGCTCATACGTCATCCTCGTCACCTCCTGAGCCGGATCAATGAAACAGAAATCCTCTGCAATCACATCGTGATAGAGGTACACCCCGTTGCGCTTGTATTCCCGCAGCGTAGTCAAGGTTTCTTCCAGAACAGGACGCAAGGCTGAGGCATACGGACAGGCCAGCAATATCGCCTTCAGCGGATAGGGATTTTCCTGTTTTCTGTATTTTTCCATCAGGGACACCAGGTAATAACGCATGAGATTTTCTGCAGAATTGATCTTCAATTCCGTATAGAAGCCGTTCTGCAAACGGTACACCATGGCTCCATTGGTAAAATCAAAATTATAGCGGTCCATCAGCGTGATATCGATCTTGCCTTCTCCAAACCCCAACTCCGGCAACGGATGCTGTTGTCCCAGCTGTGATTCACCCATTGCCGCATCAAACAGCATAGATGACCCTTGGACCGGTGCCATCATTTCCGACACCCCAAATGTTTTCTGGTTATGGAATCGGATCTTTCCGGCGAAATCCATCTGAGCGGCTTTCTGACGGATGGCATTTTCATAATAGGCAACATCGTCCACAAACGGATCAGCCAAGATCCCGACAGCCGCTTCGCCCTGGCCCTGAACCTTCTTGAGGAAAGCTCCCGCCGCCGCATCAATCAAGTTGACTACGGGGATTTTTGTCCGTGTTTGTCCCAGCATGGTCACAACATCCTGTCCTCCGTAAGCGGAAGCCGTAGCATTGGCACAGACCAACAATTTTGAACGGGATTTCAACCCATAGGGCTGCTCATCCAATGCCAGGTTGTAATAAGAATCCCCCAACAGGAAGAGGGCATTCCGAACAACAGTCTCTTTCAGGAAGTCAAGATTTCCGCGCTGCAGATAGACATCATAGGAGGCATTGGCCCCATCAGCCAGGTAGGCAAAATACTCGCCGGCAAAATCACAGATGCCATCAGCACCCTCTGCTCCGGTAATGTTGTTGAAATTGTCCGCTGTCAGAAAGGCCTCCAGCACATTGAACTGGGAAAGATCATCATCGAAAATACCGATAGAAAGCGATGCATAGTCCTCTGGAAAATGGGAAAAATCCGCATAGTACACCGATGAGGTATCATTCAATGCCTTTTGGACAATCGGCAACAGATGTTCCTCAACTTTCTGCTGCCCGCAGGAGCAGGCGCTCCAGAGCAGCAGCAGACTCATACCCAACCAAGCAATGCAACGCATCATCCTGCTAATGATAGATAAATTCTCCATAAGGGGTTCTCAGCACGACTTCTTTGGCCGGTGCTTCCTCAACACGACCCAAAACGCGTGCCTGGATGCCGAAACTTTCGGATATGGCAATCAGATCGGCGGCAATGGCTTCAGGCACATACAATTCCATGCGGTGACCCATATTGAATACCTTGTACATTTCTTCCCAAGAAGTACCGGATTCCTGTTGGATGGTACGGAACAACGGAGGTACCGGGAAGAGGTTGTCTTTGATGACACGCAGGTTTTCAACGAAGTGAAGCACCTTGGTCTGCGCTC
The DNA here is from genome assembly GCA_937906485.1 of uncultured Rikenellaceae bacterium. Taxonomy (GTDB): domain Bacteria; phylum Bacteroidota; class Bacteroidia; order Bacteroidales; family UBA932; genus JAGCJX01. The sequence continues at coordinate 1,819 of CALCYB010000119.1, read as the reverse complement.
CACCAGAGCAATGCACCATACCATGCACCTGTGCTCGATAACGTTCCAGAATTTCACGGATCACGGGCAGGTAGGTCCGGGTCGGAGAAAGAATCAGTTTACCGTACGTCAGACCGGATTCCGGTTCCACATCGGTCAAGCGTTTCGTTCCGGAATACACCAGTTCTTCGGGAACAGAAGGATCAAAGCTTTCGGGATAGCGTCCGGCCAGTTCGTGTGCCAGCACATCGTGCCGGGCCGAGGTCAATCCGTTGCTCCCCATGCCGCCATTGTAGCACGCCTCGTAATTGGCCTGACCATAAGAAGCCAAGGCAACGATGACATCACCCGCCTGAATCCGTGCATTGTCGATGACATCGCTACGGCGAATCCGTGCCGTTACCGTACTGTCCACAATGACGGTACGGACCAAATCGCCCACATCTGCAGTTTCCCCTCCGGTGAGCACAATCCGGCAACCGTATTTCTCCATCTCTTTGGTAAAGTTTTCCGTACCTCCGATAATGGCGGAAATCACTTCCCCGGGAATCAGGTTCTTGTTTCGTCCGATGGTGGAAGACAAAAGGATATCATCCGTCACCCCGACACACAACAAATCATCCGTATTCATCACGATGGCATCCTGTGCAATTCCACTCCACACACTCATGTCTCCGGTTTCCTTCCAGTAGAGATAAGCCAAGGAAGACTTGGTTCCCGCCCCGTCCGCGTGCATGACCAGACAATAGTCTTCATCACCGGTCAGGTAATCGGGTACAATTTTACAGAAAGCTTTCGGAAACAATCCTTTGTCCAAATTTTTGATGGCTGCGTGTACATCCTCTTTGGAAGAAGAAACACCTCTGCCTGCGTAGCGATTCGATTTCACGTCCATGAAATAATAATATTAACGGGGCAAATTTAGGCAATTTCTACTATATTTGCACAATCAGATTACAAAGCCTGACAACAACATCTACAAATAAATCAGATTATGCTTACTTTATCACAAAAAGCACAAGCGATGCCCTCATCGCCGATCCGCAAATTGGTGCCTTTCGCTGATGCAGCGATCAAACGTGGAATCAAAGTTTACCACTTGAACATTGGCCAACCGGATATCGAATCTCCGGAAGTTGCCTTGAATGCTGTCAAAGAAAACACGATGTCCTTGGTGGCGTACCCCAACTCGGGTGGAAATGAATCCTACCGCAAAGGTCTGGCCGAATACTACCGCAACATCAACATCAACGTTGATTTTACCGACATCATCGTTACGACCGGAGGCAGTGAAGCACTCCAGTTGGCTTTGGCGGTTACCTGCGATCCTGGTGATGAAGTAATCATCATGGAACCCTTCTACACCAACTACAACTCTTTCTCCCTGCAGAACGATGTCAAACTGGTTCCGATTACCACCTACATCGAAAACGGTTTCGCTCTTCCGTCTATGCAGACTCTTTTGTATATTTCCGAAAAATTAGGCGTTCCTGCGGGATATCTTCTTGCGGAGGAATCGGATGATTTCGGTTACAAAAAATTGATCTGTATGCCGGAGGTTATGCAAGCATTTCATGCGGGGGAATGGCAGATATGTATGGATCTTTGCTTGAATCTGGGCGGAGTTGACGATGAAATCAACTATATTCTTGCTTTATGTATGTATAACTGCGCTAAAGAGCTTTTCTGCGCAGGCGATCTTAAATTGGCTGCGCAAATGTTTGACCGTGCAAAACAGCAGTGTCTTAATACATCCTATCCGTTAGCTAATGTGATTGCCGAATGTGACACTTACATTTGCGGCATCGGATATATATCCCCGCTTTTGGTTGCCGATATC
>CALCYB010000118.1 GCA_937906485.1 uncultured Rikenellaceae bacterium | reverse complement strand
CGTGTATATCACCTCGTCGCTGATGTCTTTCGGGTGAGATGTGGAGAATCTTACTCTGAGCTGAGGATTGACTTCGGCAACCATTTCCAGCAACCTTGCGAAATTCACGTCCTCCCATTGATACGAATCCACGTTCTGGCCCAGCAGGTTGATTTCCCGGTAGCCGTTGGCGATGATCTCCCGGGCTTCGCGCAGGATGCTTTGCGGGTCCCGGCTGCGTTCGGCTCCCCGTGTATAGGGGACCACGCAATAGGTACACATGTTGTTGCAGCCCCGCATGATGGAAATGTAAGCGGAAACACCGTTCTTGTCCATTCGTACCGGCGAAATCTCGGCATAGGTCTCTTCACGGGAGAGCAGGGTGTTGATCTGTTTTCCGGAATCGCTCAGCAGCATCAGCAGCCGGGGGAGGTCGCGGTAAGCGTCAGGACCGACCACCAGGTCAACGGCCCTGTGTTCCAGCAATTGTTCTTTTAGCCGTTCGGCCATGCAGCCGAGGATGCCGACCAGAACCGCGGGATTTTTCTTCTTGATCTGCAGGAAGTGGTTGAGTCTTCCCCAGATGCGTTGCTCGGCATTGTCCCGGATGGAACAGGTGTTGACCAGAATCAAGTCGGCAGACTCCAGGCTTTCGCAAAGGGTATATCCTGCACCCTGGAGGATGGACAGGACAACTTCGCTGTCATTGAAGTTCATCTGACAGCCATAAGTCTCTATGAAAACGTGCTTTGACTGCGGGTCAAAGATGGGTCTTACGGAATGAAAATTGTTCTCAATCATACTGCAAAGATAACTTTTTATATCTTTGCATAATCAAGTTTTGAAGATTATGAGAAAAATTGGCTTGGCTTGTCTGTTGCTGCTGATGCTGGCGACAGGTTGCAAATGGATTGAACAGATTGCCCTCAAAGAGATAGGCGTGTCCAAAATCAAGATGGATATGGGTAAAGGTGTTCTGCTGGAGGTAAAGGCAAAGGTGGACAATGGCAGTAACCGTTACCTGGCCTTGACGGATGTGGATGGGGAGATTTATACAGAAGAAGGGGTGGTTGCCCGTGTTTCGTTGGCCGATACCTGCCGTCTGGCCGCCCATACCGAGCAGGAGTTGGTCGTACCGTTGACCATCCACTTGTCAGATCCGCTGTTGCTGTTGAAGATAGGGCTGAACCTCAGTCCGCAGGTGCTGGAAGGTTTTTATGTGAAAGGTACCGCTGACGTACAGGTGTCCCGCCGGGAAAACAAAAAAGGCAGCACCAAACAGATTCAGGTTCCTGAAATGCCGTTGACGAAAATGGCCGACAAGATCAATTTGTTCTAACGTTCAAGAGGTTGTTGTATGAGAATGTCTGCTTTTGCCTTTTTTTGTGCCTTGTTGTTGAGCACAGGACTCTCTGCCCAGTCGGTGGAGCGTGTCTATTTGCCGAAGGATTCACTGACCTTGTCGTTGGATACGTTGGCCGTTACCGTGCCTGTGGACAGTGTTTCCCGATACGACCGGCTGATGGAGCAGATCGGGGACCGTGTGCTCCTCTCGCCGGCGCTGAAGGCGGCCTATGAGCAGCAGTTGCAGGAAAACCGGCAACGTGTGGTCAATGGCTACCGTCTCCGCATTTATTTTGACAACAAACAGATGGCCAGAAAGGAATCGGAATCTGTGGCCATTGAGTTCCTGATGCAGTTTCCGGATGTGCCGGTATACCGCTCCTACGTCAATCCTTATTTCAAGGTGACGGTCGGTGATTTTCGTACCAAGTCGGAAGCTCTGCAGTTTATGGAACGGATCCGCAGTGCTTATCCCGCCGCTTTCCTGGTTAGGGAGCCTATCTCCACCATTTAGGAAGGAAACGTTGGGCCATGGCCTGACGGATAAACCGGATAGGGTTGAGGTGCCGTCCGATACGGTCTTCGTAGAGGTCCGGGATGTAGACCAGGATACCGGTTTCTTCGACACCGCCAAATCCCGGGTTGAGTGATGTTCCGAATACCCGCATGGACGGGGAGATGTTCATGTAGGAATTGATCAGTGGCGGAATGAATTCCCCACGGTCTTTCAACGCCTTCTGCAATTTGCGGTAGGCGTCTTTGTATTCCATCCCGTCAAACATGTGCAGGTATTCCGAATTGTTGTTGTCGTATTCAATCGGATGGATGGGACGTACGAGTTTGTCCGGGTCTTCGAAGAAGTGGTGCAGGAAGTGCAGCAGGATGTTGCGGGCTTTGACGTTGTAGGTCGTGTACATGGTTACCTTGCCGAAGAAGTATTCGCAATCACTGTATCTGACAATCAAGGCACCCAACCCGTCCCAAAGGTTGTCCAAGGAATAGAGTCCTTTGGTTTTCATGCGGGTTCCCTGATAGCCCGGTTGGATGAAGGATCGGCCCAGTTCAATGGTCTTGGGCAGGTAATCGTTGACAAAGGATTCGGAGAAATGGAACAGTTCTCGGGTTGCCAGTTGTTCCGGGATGATTTCAGTCCCCCGCAGGTAACGGTAACCGCCGATGATTTCCTGTTCGTCAGGGTCCCACACGATGAGTTGCCGGTAAGGGTTCTGGGGATCCAGGTCAAATTCATCGATGTCCATGGATTTGCCGGTTCCTCCTCCGGCGGCACGGAAGGAGAGTTCGCGAAGCCGGCCGATTTCTTTCATGACTTCGGGGGAGTTCAGGGCTGTCACTTCATACAATTCGTTGTTGCCTTTGCGGGTATTGCGGATGTATTTGTCTTGTGTCAGTTCTGCCAGTATCTTCTCGCGGCTGACCGGGGGGATGATGGTTTCCATAGTTATTGATGGTTGGGTTTTAGTTGGTAGGTCTGTTCTCTGAAAAACTGTACCCACTGCTGCATGTTTTTCTCATCGGTGATCTGTTCGTAGGGATAAGGTTCGCCGATGTATAAGTCAAAAGTCTGGTGTTTCTGGCGCATCATTTCATGGGGCAGCAGTAGGGTGCCGATGTTGAACCGGATGCCCAGGCGTGAGCGCAGGCGTTCAATGCGGTAGAAGAAACGGGAGTTCTGTCCGTCAAAATACAGGGGGACGATGTCCCGTTTGGATTCTTTGGCCTTGATGATGAAGGTCTTTTTCCAATCCAGGTCCTGAATCTTCTTGTTGATCAGTCTGGAGCAGAGTCCTGCGGGGAAGTAAAGCATCTGGGCGTCCGAGTCAAAAGCTTGGCGGATCTGTTCCGCATAATCCTGTTTCATCCGTCCGTATTTGTTGATGGGTACAAACAGGCAGCGCAGCGGTTCGATGAACATCAGCAGGTCGTTGACCACAAATTTGACTTCCTGGAAGCGTTGGCCGAAGGTGGAGATCAGAATCATGCCGTCAAGTCCTCCGAGCGGGTGGTTGCAGGCAAACAGGTAACGTTTGTTCGGATCCAGGTGTTCTCCGCCATGGATGCGGCAGGTCACATCCAGTGCCTGAATCGCACCGGTGGCAAAGTCTACGCCTTCTTTACCGGAGAGCTCTTTCAGAATAAGGTTCAACTCGTCCTGATGGATGAGCTTTTCCACCAGACGAATCAGCCATTTGGGCAACCTCTTCTTTTTGTCGGGCCACTTGCTGGCAATTACCTTTCCGATATCGATCTGTAAAATTTTTTCAGAACTCATTCTTTTTCGGTCTGTAATTTGTAGTGATGTCTTTTACCGCGACAAAGTTAAATAAAAATCATATCTTTGTAAATATGATTAAGCAAGTAGCTCAACAGAAAATGCAGCAAGGGCTTTCGCCGCTGCAGATCCAGACAATTAAATTGTTGGAATTGCCGACCTTGGAGTTGGAACAACGTATCCGCAAGGAACTGGAAGAAAATCCGGTACTGGACGAGGTGAACGAAGATGATGGCGAAGATGCTGCCCCGAAGAACGTTTCGCTGAGTGATTACCAGCAAGAAGAGTCTTCGGCCTCCTATAAGACTTATGTCAACAATCAGGGCAAGGACCTGAAACCGCAATATACGGTCTTTCCAGTCAAGGAGAGTTTTCATCAGAGTCTTGAAAACCAGTTGGGTTACAGCTCACTGGACTCCAGACAGCGGGAGATTGCCTCTTATTTGATCGGCAGTCTGGATGATGACGGCTACCTGCGAACGGACCTGGAATCCCTGGTGGACAACCTGGCCTTCAAGTTGAACATCGAGTCCTCGGTGGAAGAACTCGAGCAGGTCTTGCGGGTGATTCAGGAACTGGAACCGGTGGGAATCGGAGCCCGCGATCTGCAGGAGTGTCTGTTGTTGCAGATCCGCTCCAAGTCACCGACCCCGTCCCGTCGCATTGCTGAACGGATTCTGTACGATTTCTTTGGCGAATTTACCAAACGCCATTACCCGAAGATTCTTTCCCGTATGCAGATTACGGAAGACCAGCTCAAGGCGGCGATCGAGGAGATTGTGCACCTGAATCCGAGGCCCGGAGGACAGGTGGATGATTCGTATTCGGAGCAGACCCAGCAGGTGGTGCCGGATTTTGTGCTGGATGTGTCGGATGGAGAGCTGGTGCTGTCCATGCCCAAGTTTTCCGTACCGGAACTTCGGGTCAATAAACGTTATGCCGATATCCTGATGCAGTCGGCCCAGTCCCACACCCGTTCTTCGCGTGAGACGGCCTCGTTTGTCAAACAAAAACTGGATTCCGCAAAATGGTTTGTGGAAGCCATCAAGCAGCGTCAGAATACCCTGATGAATACCATGAATGCCATTCTGGATTTTCAGCGTGAGTTTTTTGTGGATGGGGAAGAAACCAAATTGCGACCTATGGTGTTGAAAAACATTGCAGAAAAGACAGGATTGGATATTTCGACCATTTCACGGGTTGTCAACTGCAAATACATCCAGACCCATTTCGGTATTTACCCGCTGAAGTATTTCTTTTCGGAAGGACTGATGACGGATTCCGGAGAGGAGGTTTCCACCCGCGAGATCAAGAATGTATTGGCCGAACAAGTGGAGGCGGAAGACAAAAGAAAGCCCCTCACGGATGAGGAGCTTGTCATTCTGCTTGCGGAAAAAGGCTACAAGGTAGCTCGCAGGACCGTGGCCAAATACCGGGAACAGTTGAATATCCCGATCGCCCGGTTGCGTAAGGAATTATAGTTTGTCTCCAAAGGCCAGGTCTCCGGCATCTCCCAGACCCGGTACAATGTAGGATTTGTTGGTCAATTCTTCATCGATGGCACCGACCCACAAGGTAGTTTTCTTGTGAGAAAGGTGCTTGGAGAGGTACTCTATGCCAAATCTGCTGGAAATCGGGCAGATGATGTGTGTGTGCGCCGGTTCGCCGTCCTTGCACAGGCGTTCGTGCGCCAGGACAATGGAGGATCCGGTTGCCAGCATGGTATCGGCCAGCAGCAAGGTCTTGCCTTCGATGGTCGGGTTGCTGGAGTATTCGATCTGGATGGTGAATTTGTTGTCTTTTCCGTATTTGCGGTAGGCTGCGATAAAGGCATTTTGTGCCTGGTCAAAATAGTGCAGCAGGCCTTCGTGCAGCGGAAGTCCGGCACGCAGGATGCTGGCTATGACGATGGGATCCGCGATGCGTTGGGTGTGTGCAATGCCCAGGGGCGTAGATACATCGCAAGGTTCAAAGTTCAGGGTCTTGCTGATTTCATAGGCAAATATTTCCCCGATCCGTTCCAGGTTGCGGCGGAAACGCATGGCATCCTTCTGGATGACCTGGTCACGCAGTTCCATAATGAAGTGATTGAACACGGAGTTCTGTTCGCTCAAGTTGATGATTTTCATAGGTTGTTGATGATTGTGCGGGTTTCTTCAATAATATGTTCAAGCAGTTGGTGGTTGTCTGCTTCACAGATAAAACGCAGGTAGGGTTCTGTGTTGGAAGGACGGATGTTGAACCACCAGTGGGGGAATTCTACCCGGTAGCCGTCGAAATCCATTTCCCGGGTCGGGGTCTCTTTGGCTATAAAATGGGCTTTGACGGCCTCCATGGCTTCTTGTTTGCGCTCCAGACGGAAGTTGATTTCACCGGAGTTTTCGTAGCGTTCGATGGCACCGACCAGTTGGGAGAAGGTCTTTCCCTCGCGTTTGGCGGCGGCCACCAGGTCCAGGACGATCAGCGAGGCCATGATGCCGCTGTCCGAATAGAAAAAGTCCTTGAAATAGTAGTGTCCGGCCAGTTCTCCTCCAAAGAGTCCGTCCATCTGGCGGAGCTTCAAGGCGGCAAAGGCCCGTCCGACTTTCCAGGTATGGACTTCGGCTCCGTAGGGTTGCAGGTATTCGGATACGGCTTTGGAACTGCGGATGTCCTGAAGGACACGGACCGGAGGTTGCGGTCGTTGGGCGGCTTGTTTGCGGGCTGCCGCACTGGTTCCTTTTCCTTGAATGAAGAAGTCACCGAGCAGGGCAATGATCAGATCCGGAGAAATGAAACGTCCGTTTTCGTCCACAAACATCACCCGGTCGGCATCCCCGTCGTAGATGACACCGATGTCGCATTTTTCTTCTTGTACCCGTTTGCGGAGGTCCCGGGTGTTTTCCGGAACCAGCGGGTTGGGTTCGTGGTTGGGGAAGCGTCCGTCCAGTTCTTTGTACAGGTAGAGCGGATGATCGCCGAAAAGAGCATCTGCAAACAGGCTGGCCATGCCGTTGGACAGGTCCATGGCAATTTTCAAGTTGCTGATGTCGCCCAGATAACGGCGCTGGAAGGCCAGGTATTCTTCGTAAACATCCAGGTGGATGACCTTGCCGGGTAGTTGGGCATGGGGAGTGGTGGGACGTCCGTTGAGGATCCATTCCTCCAGTTGACCCAGACCAGTGTCATAGCCGACCGGAAGAGCGTTTTCCCGGGAAACCTTCAACCCGTTGTATTCGGCCGGGTTGTGGGAAGCCGTGATTTGTACGGAGGCTTTGAATCCGCGATGGGCTGTGGTAAAGTAGACCATAGGGGTGGTGCTCAGTCCGATGTCGTACACATCGGCACCGGCATCGGTAATGCCGCGAACCAGGGCTTCACGGATTTCGGGAGAGGAGGAACGGTCGTCACGACCGACCAGGATGCTCCGGGTATTGAGCAACTCCGGCAGGAAGAAACCTACGCGGTAAACGGTGTCGCTGTTGAAGTCCTTGTTCCAGACACCGCGGATGTCGTATGCATGAAATGCGCCCATGGTGATTATTTGTCGAGTTTTGCGCGGTAATGGGTTCTGACCTTTCCGCGGGAAATGTTGTACAATTTGCTTCCGATCATTTTCTTGCGGATGGGGGCGGCTTTGTCGGTGAATACGATGCCGGCCAGGTGATCCATTTCGTGTTGTACCATCCGGCAGGCAAACCCTTCGAAGCGTTCTTCTTTCGGTTGGAGGTTTTCATCCAGGTAGGCCACTTTCATCCAACTCGGACGGATGATGTCACAATGGATGTCCGGGACACTTAAGCAGCCTTCGTTGAAGATGGCCGTTTCTTCTGCCGCTTCCAAAATGGTCGGATTGATCATTACGCGTTGGAAATCCTTCAGTTCGGGATAAACATCGGTCAGATCGCGTCCGTCGACGATCAGAATCTGTTGGCTCAAACCGATCTGAGGTGCGGCCAGACCCACCCCGTCAGCATTCTTCATGGTTTCAAACATGTTGTCAATGAGGGCTTTCAATTCTTCCAGATTGACCTCTTGGGGGTTCAGGGGTGCGGCTTGTGCCCTGAGGACATCCGAGCCGTAAAGATAAATAGGTAAAATCATTGTTTTATTTTGTTCTGTCCAGGTAAGTTTGCAAAATCAAGGCCGCACTGACTTTGTCGATGGCGCTTTTGTCCCTGCGGTCCATTTTCTTGACCCCGCTGTCGATCAGGGAGCGGAAGGCAAGTACGGAGGTGAACCGCTCGTCTTCCAGGGTGACCGGAATGTGGGGAAAATGTTTTTTGAGTTGTTTCAGAAAGACATCCACATAGGCGGCAGCTTCAGCAGGCTGGTTGTTGAGGTTCATGGGGTAACCCACGACAAATCGCGAAACAGTCTGATTTTGGGTATAATTTTTGAGATATTCCACTATCTTTGCAGACGGTATGGTTTCCAGGGGAGAAGCAAAAATGCCCAGGGGGTCGCTGACTGCAACACCGACGCGTTTCTTGCCGTAATCTATGCCAAGGATACGATTCATACGACAAAGGTAGCCTTTTAAACGAAATGAATAAAGAGAATAAAGAAAAAAAACGGGATTTGCTTCGGAAATACCGGATTGCGGTGATCGATGATGAGTCCCACCGTTTCCTTTATGCCGTGCATGGAACCAAGTGGAAACTGTTGGCCTCCGTGGGCCTGTCTTTGTTTGCCCTGGTGGTGGTGTTGTCCATTCTGATTATCTACACACCCATCCGCCGCCTGATCCCCGGTTATCCTTCGGCGCAGACCCGTCACCTGGCGGCACAGAATGCCAGGAAGGTGGATTCCTTGGAGCGGGAGATGTGGCTGTGGTCCCTGCAGTTCAGTAACGTGCAACGGATCTTGAGCGGACAGGAACCCTTGAAGATGGACAGCCTGCTGCAGAACCGGTCTGCCTTGTCGGATTTCTCGGCCTCGGACCTTTATCATTACGAGGATTCCCTGTTGCGGGAGAAAATTGACGAGGCCGAGCGTTTTAACTTGTCCGAAATCCGGAGTCGGGACCTGGGGATGGAGGCTCTGGTGCTCTTTCCTCCGGTAAAAGGAGTTGTTTCGACTTCCTATGACCAGGTCCGGCATCCTTATCTGGATCTGGCGGTAGAGGAAAATTCGGTGGTTTCGTCGGTGTTGGACGGTACCGTAATTTTTGCTTCCTGGCAGGATGACACGGGTTATACGCTGTACATCCAGCACCAGGATGATCTGATTTCGGCCTATAAGCACAATGCCAAGCTGTTGAAGAAAGTAGGGGATAAGGTGACGGCAGGCATGCCGGTGGCCATGTCCGGCAATACCGGTCGCCTGACCACAGGCCCTCACCTGCACTTTGAACTTTGGTACCGGGGACAGCCCATCGATCCGGTAAAATATATGAAACTCTAACGTGTCATGAACAAAAGGAAGATTGCAATTTTAGGTTCGACCGGTTCCATCGGACGCCAGGCGCTGGAGGTGATTGCCGAGCACCGGGACTTGTTTGAAGTAGAGTTGTTGACGGCCAATACGAGTGCGGACCTGCTGGTGGAACAGGCGCTGCGTTTTGATGCCAACCAAGTGGTCTTGTACCAGGAGTCTGCTTACCGCCGGGCCAAGCAGCTGCTGGCCGGTTCCAGCATCAAAGTCTTTGCGGGAAAAGAGTCGGTCAACGGACTGATGGAAACCATGGAGGTGGACATGGTCCTGTCGGCTCAGGTCGGGTTCAGTGGCTTGGAACCGACCTTGGCCGCTTTGCGGAATGGGAGGGCCGTAGCATTGTCCAACAAAGAATCGCTGGTGGCGGCCGGATCCCTTGTGATGCGCACGGCCAAGGAGTTCAATGCGCCCATCTTGCCGGTGGATTCGGAGCACTCGGCGATCTTCCAGTGCCTGCAGGGACAGCAAGGGGATATTGAGAAATTGTTGTTGACAGCTTCCGGAGGGC
>CALCYB010000117.1 GCA_937906485.1 uncultured Rikenellaceae bacterium | reverse complement strand
CCGTTCATCGCGGCCTTTTCTCCGGATGTTCCGGAAGCTTCCAAAGGACGGGTCGGGTTGTTCATCCATACATCAACCCCTTGTACCATCAGTTTGGCCAGGTTGATGTCGTAGTTCGGAACAAAGACAATCTTTCCGATGAATTGAGGCATCTTGGAGATTTCCACAATCCGGCGGATCAGGTCCTGACCGGCTTTGTCTGCCGGGTGTGCTTTACCGGCAAACAGGAATTGCACCGGATGCTCCGGATGATTTACCAGTTCATTGAGGCGTTCCAGGTCCCGGAACAACAAATGAGCACGTTTATAGGTAGCGAAACGACGGGCAAAGCCGATGGTCAATACGTCTTCGCGCAGGGTTTCGCGGATTTTCACAATGTGGTGCGGTGCATAGTGGTTGGTCGCACTCGGATCTGCCAGGCGTTCGCGTACCGCTTGGATCAAACGGCTGCGCAATTGGTTCCGTACGCCCCAGACCTCTGCATCCGGCACTTGATAAATGCCGCTGAAACATTCCTTGTCATAGTGGTGAGACGCAAAACGTTCTCCGAATACCCTTGCATGCACGGTCTTCCATTCCGGAGCCGTCCAGGTCGGATAGTGTACGCCATTGGTCACATATCCCACATGGAGTTCTTCCGGCAGGTAACCCGGCCAGAGTCCGGAAAGGATGTCCTGACTCACAACGCCATGCAGCCAGCTGACCCCATTTACTTCTTGGGAGAGGTTGCAGGCCAGGTTGCTCATGGAGAATTTTTCACCCGGATCATGGGCATTCAGTTTGCCGAGCCCCATCATGGTCGTCCAGTCTATTTTCAGACGGGAAGGATAGTGTGCAATGTATTTGCGCAACAGGTCTTCACTGAAGGCATCGTGACCGGCAGGCACCGGTGTATGGGTCGTAAAGAGCGAGGATGAGCGCACCAGTTCCAAAGCTTCGCCGAAGGTATAGTTCTCAGCGATGTATTCCCGCATCCGTTCCACACCGATGAACGCCGCATGGCCTTCGTTGCAGTGGTACACATCAGCCTTGATATCCAGCGAACGCATCGCACGGATCCCCCCGATACCCAACAGCAATTCTTGTTTGAGACGGTTTTCCCAGTCACCGCCGTACAAGTGGTGGGTCACCTGACGGTCTTCCGGCAAGTTGTCTTCGTAGTCGGTATCCAGCAGGTAGAGTTCGGTCCGTCCCACATCCACACGCCACAGACGGGCATAAATGTTACGGCCGGGGAAAGCCACCGAAACGGTCACCCATTGTTTGTCCTTGTCATAAACCGGGACAGCGGGAATCTTCATGAAGTCCTGGGGATCATAAGTGGCCACTTGGTCTCCTTGTCCGCTGAGTTTTTGGGTAAAATAGCCATAGCGGTACAGGAATCCGAAGGCTGTCATGTTTACACCCATATCACTGGATTCTTTCAGGTAGTCACCCGCAAGAATTCCCAAACCGCCGGAATAGATCTTCAACGACGTATCCAGACCGTATTCCATACAGAAATAAGCGATGGCCGGACCTTTGCGTTGTTTCTTGCCGTCCATATAGGCTTGGAAATCGGCATACACACGATCCAATTCTGCCAGGAAAGCCTCGTTCTTTTCGAGTTCCTTGTATTTCTTGTAGGAAATCATGTCCAACAAGGCTATCGGATTCTGATTGACGGTCTCCCACATTTCCGGATCAATGCCCTTGAACAACTCGATGGCTTGCTGGTTCCAGCACCACCACAAGTTACGGGACAAGGTGTCCAGGTGTTTGAGGCGTTCAGGCAACTGACGATTGACCAGTACCTGTCCCCAGGAAGGACGGCTCACTTCCAGACGCTGGTAGCTTTGTACATGATCCTCCGCACGATGTTCCGGATAGGCACCATGGGCAGCCACGAATTTTTCAATGGCTTGGCTGTAAGCTTGTTTGTAATATGCCACGTTGTTGCGCCAGCGGGCGATGGAAGCCACATCAGCAGCGTTCTCACGGCATTCTTCCATTTGTTCCGGGTCCATTCCACAGAAACGTTCGATGCATTCCGTCACGCCGATCACCACTTCGTTATAATTGCTGTCACTGCGTTGGATCACACGGATAGAAGGGTGTTCCTTGCGGTAATATTCACGCACCCAAAGGCCAAATCCGGCGACAGAAGTGGTAACGGTCGGCACATGGAAGGCCAGACTTTCCAGCGGAGTATAGCCCCAAGGTTCATAGTAGGACGGGAATACCGTCATGTCCAGACCGCTGAGCAGTTCATAATACGGTTTGTTGAGCACACCGTCGGATCCGTTCAGGTATGAGGGCACAAAGAATACGTGTACCCGATCCTCCGGACGGTTGTTCAGACTCAAAACACGCATCCGGTTCAGAATGGCATCCGTTTCGGGATCTTGAAGGGCATGTGTCGTCTGCGTCGTATAACTGCCGGCATTGCCATGAAGACGGCTGAGCAACTCCCGGTCAGGACCGTTGTGACCACCGGGCACCATAATGAACGCCAGGATCTTGCGTTGATCCGGCTGTGCATTCAGACGTGCCAGGGAATCCAGCAGGACATCAATCCCTTTGTTCTTGTATTCGTATCTTCCGCTGATGGCCAGCAGGAAAGGATTTTCGTAAGTTTGTCCACTCATTGCAGTGGCTACCTTTTCCAGCAACACACGGGACTCGTGGTATTGGCGTTTCAATTCGTCCGCAGCAGGAACCAACGAACTTACAAAGCCGTTCGGGGTGACCACATCCACTTTGCGGCCCAGGAAGCGTTCGCACTCAATAGCGGTGATGTCACTGACGGTCGTAAAGACATCAGCTTGGGTAGCTGCACATTTTTCCATGGAGTGTTTGGCCACCACATTGAATTCCCGTGCTTTTTCCTCCGGCTGCACACGATTCATCGAATCGTATAACGGCACATTGTTGCAAGCCAGGCAACGTCCCACTACGGTGGCATGGGTGGTGAATACCGTAGCCACAGTTACCGGCGAGCCTTTCAAGTACAACAATCCACCACCGGTCATCCACTCATGAAAGTTGGCAACGACCTTGCAGTGCGGCTGCACATTGAAACGGACAAAGCTCTCAATGACTTTACCGGCCGCATAACCGAACAGAGCGGGTTCGATAAAATCCCATTGGCCACTGATGGAGTCCAGACCGTATTTGGTCCAGAAACCGGTCAGAATCTCATCTTTCTGAGCAATGAATTGGGTATAATCCACCAGAATGGCAATCGGCTGACTGGGCACATTCCAACGACCGATCCGCACGCGGATACCTTCCTGTGCAGCCGCCATGCGCCAAGAGCGGAACAGGATCGGATCCGGCAGAAACTCCGGGTTCTGCTCGGTTTCCATCCACACGTCCGGTCCTATGAGTATATGTTTGTCTTTTAATTCTTTGGCTAAGGATTCCGCTTTGGTAGCCAATACCGTGTGTATGCCTCCGACTTTGTTGCATACCTCCCAACTTGCCTCAAACAAATAGTCGGGCATCATCATTTTCTCTGTGTTCATTTAACTAAATTGGAATCTATTGCTCTTAACGTTCCTTCAGGCTCCGGTCCACCCGCAGCGAGAAGTCACTGAGAACATTCATATAATTGATAAACGCTTCATACGGAGTGTCATAAGGGTTGAAATACTTATGAACCGCTCCATCTGAAAAGAATTTGGTGCACATGTAATAGAAGTGGTCACTTTCCTGCAGCTTTACATAATCGCGCTGGATGGCCGCATCCCCGGTAGCCAGGACCTTGTCACGCATGGCGTACAATTTGGTAAAGGCCTCGTTTTGCAGTTCGTTACCCAACCAGGCAGATGTATCGCGTTCTTCATCGGCCCAGGAAATGGCAAAGGGCACGTGCAAAGGAGCCACAGGCTGGTGCTTGCGGGCAGCTTCTGATGGAGTACAGAACTCGAAATTACCGTTGGCCAACAGGGTTTCAGGCAGGTTGCTCATGAAATCGAAGATACCGGAAGCGGCATTCTGATGCTCGCCGAATGTCTCGTAATCCATGAACAGGTTGACGATGTCTTCGTTTTGGCAGGCATCCACCAGCCAGGTTGCAAATTTCTCACAATTGACCGGCCAGTTGTTCCAACTGCTGTCCGAGAAACGGAAAGCGATGTCATCACTCAGGTTGAAATTACGCAACAGAAGTTTCAACCGGGGGTTGATGGCATTGGTATAGACAAAATTCGGACTCTTCCAACCCAGAATGTGCTTGGCACCTTCGGTCAGCATGGTACGGAAGCCCATTTTGGCCACCACTTCCCCGATCTGATCCGAATACACCAGCTCCGTATTGCGGAAACATTTGGGTTTTTGTCCGAAATATTTTTCAATGGTCTTGCAATGCAGTTCCACCTGTTTCTTGAATTCGGCCGTTGAGGTCAGTGAAGCCAGTGAGTGGGAATAGGTTTCTGCCAGGAATTCCACACAACCGGTATCCGCCAACGCCTTGAAACTGTCGATCACCTCCGGCGCATAGCGTTCGAACTGTTCCAGTGCCACGCCGGAAATCGAGAACGCCACCTTGAATGATTTGTTCAGTTTCTGTATCAATTCCAGCAATAAGGCATTCATCGGCAAGTAACAACGTTGAGCCACCCGTTGCAGAATGGTACGGTTGGCAAAATCGTCGAAGTAATGGGAATCCACTCCGATGTCGAAGAAACGGTATTGTCTCAGCCGATCGGGTTGGTGTACCTGAAAATACAGGCATATTGTTTGGGTAGCAGATGCTTTCATATTGGTGGAATTATAGGGTTGACGAATAAACTTCTTTAACTTTCAAAGCGGCATTTTCCCACTTCAGGGAATTGACCTCATCCAGGCCACAACGTACGGCCATTTCGGGCAGTGCAGGGTAATTCAAGAGGGCATACATGGCATCGGCCATGGCATCAATGTCCCAGAAATCGACTTTGATGGCGTGCTTGAGCACTTCTGCCACCCCGGACTGTTTGGAAATGATGGTCGGCACTTCTGCCCGCATGGCTTCCAGCGGAGAAATACCGAACGGTTCGGAAACCGAAGGCATGACATAGACATCCGAATAACAGAACATGCGCTGCACATCCGCTCCCCGCAGAAAACCGGTGAAATGGAAACGGTCGGCAATGCCCAGTTTGGCCACGCGACGGATGGAGCGGTTCAGCAGGTCCCCGCTTCCGGCCATGACAAAACGCACATTGGGGCAGCGTTTCAGGACCTTGTTGGCGGCTTCAATGAAATACTCAGGTCCTTTCTGGAAGGTAATCCGCCCCAGGAAGGTCACGACTTTTTCCGGCACGCCACGGGTCACATCCATCCGGTTATGACCTTGGAAGTCCACGGCATTGTGCACGGTCACCACCTTGCTCGGATCGATCCCGTATTTGTTGATGACGATGTTCCGGGTCAGGTTGCTTACCGTAATGACACGGTCCGCTTCCTGCATACCCAATTTTTCCAACGCATGGACCTGGGTATTCACGTTCTCCCCGCTACGGTCGTATTCGGTCGCATGCACGTGAATCACCAGCGGTTTGCCTGTCAGACGTTTTGCAGCGATACCGGCCAGGTAGGTCAGCCAATCATGGGCATGGATCACATCAAAATCCTGCTGCATGGCGATGGTTCCTCCGACCATGGCATAACGAGCCACTTCTTCCATCAGATTGGCACCGTACTTACCGGAGAATTTGAATTTCTGTTTGAAATCGATCCGTTTTTCTTCGGTACGGGAAAGATGCTCCTGAACCACTTCGGTGTATTGTTCTGGAGTCATGTAAGGAATGATGTCCGATTCCACACGCAGGAACTGCACCCGGTTGGAGAACAGACGGGAATCGTACACGGTAGAGGAGGCTTCGACATCACTTGCGTTGATGATCTTGACAAAACTCTGGTCTTCATCTCCTGAAGCAGACGGCATTACGAACAGGACATCCACATCGTGTTTGGCCAGTCCCTTGATCATGCCATAGCAGGCGGTTCCCAGACCACCGGCAATATGAGGGGGAAATTCCCACCCGAACATCAAGACTCTCATAAAGTATCCTCCTTGTATTTTTCAATCAGGTAAAACGAACGCAACAATTCTGCCGCACTGACAGAATACGAGATGGCTCCGTGCGGGAAATGCGGCGGATCCCCATCGTAGAGCTCGGCGATGCAGCCCAGCCCGTGCACCGTCATGTCTTCTTCAAAAGCAGCCACCAGTTCTTCGGCCTTTCTTACAAAACTGCTTCCGTACAGACGGAAAGACGACTCAATGAAATAACCGATCAGCCAGCTGCGGGTCGAACCTTGGTGATAAGCATGGTCGCGCTGGTCCTGGTTTCCTTCGTACACACCTTTGTACAACGGATTCTTCGGCGAGAGGGTCCGCAGACCTCGGGTGGTCAACAACTCACGTTCGATGCTTCGGAGCACCTGTGCCCGTACCGTCTCGTCAATCGGAGAATAAGGCAAGGCACAAGCCAGGATCTGGTTCGGACGGGTCGAGATATCCCGGTAACCATTTTCACCAATGTAGTCAGCCAGGTGTTCGCGTTCCTGAACCCAGAACATCGGGTAGAAATTGGCCTTGATGCGGTCCCGTACCTGGATGGCTTGTTGGACCAGACGGGTTTTCTTGGCCGAGGACTCGATCACATAACACAGGGCATTGTACCACATGGCATTTGTATCCACTTGATAACCGGAACGTTCTGTCACCGGATTGCCATGGCTGTCGTACGCGTTCATCCAGCTCAAAGCCACCCCCTGCAGACGGGTCCACAGCAGACCGTTGTCGTGCAACTCGACTCCGATGCGCTCGCCTTTCATAAACGTTTCCAACACGCGGGTCAATACTTTTGAGAAGGTCTTCCAGGCCAGTTCCTGGTTACCCAGGTAATCCCCGTACAGTTGGGCCACACGGAACAGCAACAAGGCGGCTTCAGCTTGTTTTGAACCGCCGTAAATGGCTTGGTCATATTGGGTGTAGATGCCCTTCAACAAATCCTTGAAGGCCTTTTCATCACCATCATTGAAAAGCGTAAGGCCGGGCATGGCCAGCAGGGACTGACGCAGACCGTTGTCCAACCAGGAGTAACCCGCGATGACCTGGGTCAGGCCATTGCGACGGGAGATGCACTGCTTGGCAGCCAGACGCAGACAATCCCGGTAGCTGGAACGGCCGATACGCGAAGCAAACTCCTTGTCGTATTGTCTGGAAAAAGCTTTCGGTCCGACCTCAGCCGTAGCAACGGACAAGATGATGGATTCGCCGCTCTTGATCGGCATTTCAAAGACACCGGGCACATAGAGATCTTCTGAATGTTCAAAGCCCCTGCGTTTTTCTTCCTGGTACACCACCCCATAGTACCAATTGGGGTTGTGGATGTATTCCACCTCTTTGCTGAACTGCAGGTACAGATCCGGAAAACCTTCGTACAACCGGTAACGGCATCCGTTGGGCACGGCTTCGTAACGCGTATCCGCATCGCCATTGGCATGGGTCAGGGTATGAATGTCCCGGTAAGCCAAAAACGGCTTGATACGGAGCAGGGTCTCGGAATGAGCCTCCAGCAACGTATATTTGATCAACAGCCGTTCTTCGTTGTGCAGAAACAGCAACGACTTACGGAACAGCATTCCACCTACACGATAAGTAATGTCACAACTTCGATCCAACTCGAAATCGACAATGTACTTATGTCCCCTCGGTTCATACACCTCTCCATAGGAACGAATTCCAAGATTGAACTCGTGCTCGTGCTGCACCAGTGACTCGTCAACTGCCGACAAGAGAATGTGCTTGCGGCCTTCAAAACGATCAATCGGCAAAACGAACAGACCGTGATACTTACGGGTGTTGCAACCCACAATCGTGGTGTTGCAGTAACCGCCTGCCCGGTTGCCTGCCAGCACTTCGCGCTTAAGCGAATACTCCAGATTCACCAGCTCCGCTTTGTTAAACTTCAAATAAGCCATATATATAAACGGTTTTTAACTTTCTGTCAATCCTCCATTTTCAATACCACAGCCGTACGACTGGGCAAATAGATGGACAAGTAGTTCTTCTGATCTTGCAAGTGGGTAAAATAAAAACCCCCGGCCTCGACCCTGTCAAAGCCATCGAACAATCGCTGATCCGTATCCAGCACCCATCTGTATTTTCCGGCAGGTGCTTCAAAGCAAAAGTCCGAAAAAGAACATAACGGATTAAAATTGAGCGCAAAGATATACCTTCCTCGCTTAAAAATCAAAATTTTCCGCTGTTCATCCTGCCAAATGTGCTCCAGAGGATAATGCAGCCATTTTCCGGCTGTGGCTTCGTGAAGGATTGCCCGTTCAAAATTCCGCAAACGGCCGTAGCGCAGACGGGGATTGTCTGCCAACGACCACTGGCGTCGTGCATAATGATAGGACCATCCGTTCCCTTCCCGCGGGAAGTCGATCCATTCCGGATGTCCGAACTCATTCCCCATGAATGTCAAGTATCCGTCTCCGGCTGTTCCCAGGGTCACCAGCCGGATCATCTTGTGCAGGGCAATGCCCCGTTCCACCACCAGATTCGGTTTGTCCACCTCCATCCCGGTGTAGATTTCCTTGCCCAACAGCCTAAACAACAGGGCCTGGTCGCCGACCAGAGCCTGATCATGGCATTCGGCATAACTGATGGTCCGTTCGTCCGCCCGTTTGGTCGAACATTGATAGAAGATTTCTCCGACGCTCCAATCCTCATCAGCACGTTCTTTGATCCATTTGATCCAGTAGTCCGCGATCCCCATGCTCATCCTGAAATCAAAACCAAACCCACCCTCGGACAGCGGAGCCGCAAGGCCAGGCATGCCGCTCACCTCCTCGGCAATGGTGATGGCATCCGGATTGACC
>CALCYB010000116.1 GCA_937906485.1 uncultured Rikenellaceae bacterium | reverse complement strand
TAGTTGTCTTTGCCATTGTTAGATCTCCTCTCCAGATTTTTTAGCATAACGAACCAACTTTCCATCAGCGTTCAGACGACGACCGATACGGGTAGGAGCACCGGTTGACGGATCAACAACTTGCAGATTGGAAATGTGGATACCTGCCTCTTGTTTTACAATACCACCTTGGGGATTTTTGGCGTTGGGTTTGGTATGTTTGCTTACCATGTTCACCCCTTCCACGATAGCGCGATCCTTTTTGGTAATCACTTCGAGAACCTTTCCGGTTTTACCCTTATCGTTCCCAGCGTTTACAAAAACGACGTCACCTTTCTTAATATGTAATTTCTTATTCATCTGTGTACTCCTTATAATACTTCGGGTGCCAATGAAACAATCTTCATGTATTTTTCACGCAACTCTCTGGCAACGGGGCCAAAAATACGAGTTCCGCGAACTTCGCCTTGGTTGTTCAACAACACGCAGGCATTGTCATCAAAACGGATATATGAACCGTCTGCACGACGGATTTCCTTTTTAGTACGTACGACTACAGCTTTTGAAACGGTGCCTTTCTTGGCATCACCGCCGGGAATCGCACTCTTAACGGCAACTACGATTTTGTCACCTACACTGGCATAACGACGACGGGTACCGCCCAATACGCGAATACAGAGCACTTCTTTTGCCCCGCTGTTGTCTGCCACCATCAAACGTGTTTCTTGTTGTATCATAGCCTATTTAACTTTTTCTACGATTTCTACTAATCTCCAGCATTTGGTCTTGCTCAACGGGCGAGTTTCCATAATGCGAACGGTATCTCCTTCATCGCACACGTTATTTTCGTCGTGGGCAACAAATTTCGTGGTTTTATTTACGAACTTTCCGTAAATAGGGTGTTTTACTTTTCTTTTAACAGCAACAACGATGGATTTTTCCATTTTGTTACTTACCACGATTCCTACTCTTTCCTTACGTAAATTTCTTTCCATGAACTTTAGTTTTGTCCAGATTTTTCAACTTCTGCTAAAATAGTAAGCATACGGGCAATGTCTTTTCTTGCCTTTCTGATTTTGGAAGAATCTTCCAGCGGAGATATAGCGTGGTTCATTCTCATTTGATCCAAGTTAGCTTGCTCGGTAGCAATGCGGTCACGCAGATCCTTTACCGACATCTCGCGAATTTCACTACTCTTCATAATTACACTCTCCTCCATTAATTAGTTTTCAACATAATCTCTGCGAACCACAAACTTGGTGGTAACGGGCAATTTTTGCGCACCCAAGCGGAGAGCTTCTTTTGCAACTTCCATCGGAACGCCTTCTGCTTCGATCAACATACGGCCAGGAGTAATGGGAGCAACAAATCCTTCGGGAGCACCCTTACCTTTACCCATACGCACTTCTGCAGGTTTCTTAGTAAACGGCTTGTCAGGGAATACACGGATCCAGATTTTACCTTCACGTTTCATGTAACGTACTACCGCCTGACGTGCAGCTTCGATTTGTTGACCGGTCAACCAGCAGGGTTCCAAAGTTTTGATTCCGAAAGAACCAAAAGCCAATTGACTTCCTCTGTGAGCATTGCCTTTCATCCGGCCTTTTTGCTGCCTTCTAAACTTAGTTTTCTTCGGTTGTAACATTGTTCTATAAGTTTTAACTTAACAATTATTCCGTTTAATTCTCTGTCAATCAATAAGATAACAGACTTTTCCGCATAATATCGGGATGCAAATATAGACAAAAAATCTTATGTAACAACATTTTTTTGAAAATTTTCAAATATATTTTGACACAAAAATCAAACACCCAAAAAAAGTATTTTCAGCAAGTTACGGAGATAAGAAAATTTTACCGGCGCGCATTTTTGACACGCGAGGGAAAGGTCCAAACGTCATGTTTGACAAAATTTGTATTTTTGCCGTGGAATAAAATTTGAGGGGTACAGACATCTATGAAATATACGTGGTTACTGTTTTTCTTTTCGCTGCTGCTGGGTGGCACTTCGCACCAGGCAGCCGCCCAAACTACCCGGCAAAAGTTCACACCGAGCCAGCTGATGCGCTTCATCATCGAAGACCAGGACACGGTCTATGTGAGCGATCTTCCACCGGCCTACAAGTTTGACTTCCCGAATCGTGGCAAAGAAGGCCGCCAATGGCGCAAGTTCTACAAGACCGTACACAACTTCGCCAAAACCTATCCTTATGCCCTGATTGCCAAGGCCCGGCTGGACACGGCAGAGACCTACCTGGCCACCCATGAACTCACCGCCAGGGAGCGGGAAAAATACCTGAGCCATTTTCAGGAAGAGCTGTTCCAAGAGTTTGAAGGTCCTCTGCGCAAGCTGACCTTCTCCCAAGGCCGGATGCTGCTGCGGCTCATTGACCGGGAAATCGGCATCACTTCCTATTACATCATCAAAGAATACCGGGGCGGTGCGGCTGCCGGCTTCTGGCAAGGCGTCGGAAAAATCTTCGGGGCCAACCTCAAAACTCCTTACGACAAATTCGGGGAAGACAAGGAACTGGAAGAACTGGTACAGATCTACCATGCCGGACAATTTGACTACCTGTACTACTCGATCTTCGGCTCCTACCCGCCCAAACTTCCCGTCAAATACAACGATATCATCAATTCCATAAAATAATTACTATCTTCGCCAATCCGTAGCGGAACATTACATTTTTATCAGATACATTTTAAACATTATGAACAAAACCATCAAAACCCTCGCACTGGCAGCCATCGGCAGCTCCGCTCTGATCGGCACCACCGCTTGCGAACACAAAGAATGTCCCATGAAAGCAAAAGTGGACGAATACGCTTTGGTTGAACTCAAATCGGACCTGGCCGCCAACCTGACCGACAACGAAAAGCAGATTGTAAACATCTTCTTTGAAATCGCTCAGATCGCCGACAACCTGTTCTGGCAACAGACCTTCGGTGACAAAACCATCATCGAAAACCTGACCGACGAACACGCCAAAGAATTCGGCATGATCCAATACGGTGCCTGGGACCGTCTGGACAACAACAAACCCTTCCTGCCTGACTATGGTGAAAAACCGGCTACCTGCAACTACTACCCGCAAGACATTACCCTGGAAGAATTCGAAGCCTTTGATGACCCGAACAAATCCTCCTGGTACACCGTTCTTCGCCGCAACGAAGACGGCAGCCTGAAGACCGTATGGTACCACGAAGCCTATGCAGAAGAAGTCAACCGCATGTGCGAACTGCTGCAACAAGCCGCAGACCTGGCCGAAGACCCCGGTCTGAAGAACTACCTGCTCAAACGCATTGAAGCCTTCCGTACCGACGATTACCTGGCCAGCGACCTGGCTTGGATGGACATGAAGGACAGCCGTATCGACTTTGTGATCGGCCCCATCGAAAGCTACGACGACAAATTCCAGGAAACCAAGACTTCCTACGAATCCTTTATCCTGCTCAAGGACGAAGCCCGCAGCAAAGACCTGGCAAAATTCGTAGCCCTGCTTCCTGCTCTGCAAAAGGAACTGCCCTGCAAACCCGAATACAAGACCTTCGTTCCCGGCACTTCTTCTGACCTGAACGTTTACGATGCGGTCTTCTATGCCGGTGACTGCAACTCAGGCAGCAAGACCATCGCCATCAACCTGCCCAACGACGAACGTGTACACGCCCTCAAAGGCACCCGCCGTCTCCAATTGCGCAACTCCATGCAAGCCAAATTTGACAAGATCCTGATGCCCATCGGCCAATTGGTCATGGATCCGTCCCAAGTACAATTCCTGAACTTTGACGCTTTCTTCTGGAACGTGACCTTCCACGAAGTGGCTCACGGTCTGGGTATCAAACAAACCATCAACGGCAAAGGTACGGTTGACGCAGCCATGGGTACCGAAAAGACCTCATGGGAAGAAGCCAAAGCGGACATCCTGGGTCTGTTCATGGTATGCAAGCTCATCGAAATGGGAGAAATCACCAACATTACCGAAGAAGAAGCCATCACCACCTACATCGCCGGTATCCTCCGCTCTGTACGTTTCGGTGCAGCCTCTTCCCACGGAAAAGCAAACATGATGTGCTTCAACTACATGGAACAACAAGGTGCATTCTCCCGCAATGCTGACGGCAAGTTCATCATCGACTTCCCCAAAGCAAAAGCAGCCATCAACAGCTGGGCAGACCTGATTCTGACCACCCAAGGTGACGGCAACTACGAATTCGCTACTGAATTCCGCAGCAAGAACGGAGGCATCACCCCCGCTCTCCAAGCCGACCTGGATATGATCAACAATGCCGGTATTCCGAAAGACATCCGCTTCCACCAAGGAGCTGAAGTCCTGTTCCAATAACAGTCGAATCCTGCTACAACACAACGATGCCCCCTTGGTCCGACCTTGGGGGCATCTTTTGTAAGGCTGATCCGGCACGCTTACTTTTTCAGGAATTCCAGAATCGCCTCCAGAATTTCCGGTGCAATCGTCTCTTCAATCATGACATATTCCTGCGGGTGTCCGCTCTGGCAATGCTGTCCGAGGTGATTGAGTCCTTCCATCTCCAACAAAGTGACCTGGGAGTTACCGGCCTGCTGCAAAGCTTTACCGATAGCAGGCAGGTTCTGTGAAGCGATGACCTGCAAGTCCTTGGTGCCATTGATTGCCAAGACCGGCACACGTACCTGGCGTATGACCTCTTCGGGGGAAAAACGGATGAAACTGTACATCCAGGGATCCAACAATTGTGCGGCAGTAGCCTCATCCCCGCCGACCATTTGCAGGATTTCCTGACGGAAGGCCTCGTCGTTGGCCGTAGAAGCCAGGATCCGGTCAAAAATCTGACGGTTGGCCTGCTCCACCTGATCCAACTGGGCCGGTGTCATCCCTGAAGCCGAGAGAATGGCTCTTTGCTGGGCGAGCAACACCTGATCCCCACGTACGCCGGGGCCCGCCAATGAAATCACGAAATCACATTGGGAGGTACGGGATGCCACCAGAAAGGCAATGCCTGCTCCTTCACTATGGCCCAAGATCCCCACGCGGGCCATGTTGTCCTTGTCTTTGAGAAAAGCCAGCGCAGCCTGTGCATCATATGACAGATCTTCGGTAGTGGCTCCCACCTGCGTACCCCCTGACTCACCCACACCACGGTCATCATAACGCAGGACCGCATAACCGGCGCGGGTCAAGGCATCGGCAAGCACCAGGAAAGGTTTGTGCCCCATCAGCTCTTCATCCCGGTTCTGCGGACCACTGCCGGATACCAGAACCACTGCATCAAAGGGGCCTTCTCCCTCAGGCAGGGTCAATGTACCAGCCAGATCTATTCCATCTCGTTCGTTGTGAAACACCACAGTCTGTTCCTGATAGGGATAAGGCGGCTGCGGCTCTTGTGGACGCGAAGGTTGCGGGATCTGTCCTTTTACCAGCGCCATGGCATAAGAGATGCCGTACTGGGACAGTGTTCCGGAAAAAGTTCCGCGAAGCAACATTCCGGTATACTTCATCATCAGCGCATCGACCTCCAGGGTCAGGTTCAGGCCATCAAAGGTCACCCGGTCCACAGGCAGGTCACGAGCCCCCTGAGCTGGCACAGACATCGTTGCCGAAAGGGCCTCCGGTCCTTGTCGGATGGTAAAATAGATTTCAAGATTATTGGCTGCTTCCAGAACGCCTTTCCACGTCCCGACCACCAGCGCCGAAGTCTGTCCGTAGAGCGGTCCTGCCATCCAGGTCACCGCCAGCAACATCACGACAAAACGGATTTTACTG
Organism: uncultured Rikenellaceae bacterium; assembly: GCA_937906485.1. Taxonomy (GTDB): domain Bacteria; phylum Bacteroidota; class Bacteroidia; order Bacteroidales; family UBA932; genus JAGCJX01. The sequence goes on along the minus strand of CALCYB010000116.1, from coordinate 25,245 downwards.
CTAATCTTTTTCATGCTTTTCAGTTTTCGGCGCCCGTCCGCTTTTACGCAAAGCCTCCGCTATGATCCACTGGAGCTGACCGTTGACACTGCGGAATTCATCTGCAGCCCAGCGTTCCAAGGCATCCATCATCTGAGGATCCACACGCAGCACAAAGCTTTTGGTTTTATCTTTTGACGCCATAGATCGTATAATAATTAAGAGCCGTCATTAATTGTAAAGGGTACCTGTATTCACCACCGGTTGTGCGGCTTCATCGGCACAGAGCACCACCAGCAGATTGCTGACCATCGCAGCACGGCGTTCGTTGTCCAGTTCCACAATTTCCTCTTCGCTGAGCTTGTCCAAAGCCATCTTCACCATGGAAACGGCTCCTTCCACGATCTTCTCACGAGCAGAAATCACCGCCGAAGCCTGTTGGCGACGCAACATCACCGCAGCAATCTCGGGAGCATAAGCCAGGTAGTTGATCCGGGCTTCCACCACTTCGATTCCCGCCATGGCCAGACGGTCATTCAACGTCCTTTCCAGGATTTCATTGATTTCATCCCCACCGGAACGCAGGGTCACTTCTTCCGGATCGCCTTCGTTGTTGTCATAATTGTAGCGGGTCACCACGTGACGCAAGGCGGCATCACTTTGGACTTTAACAAAGTTCTCAAAGGCATTCATCACCTTGGACAAGGTCACAACAACGTCCTCAGCCGTCTTGCTGCTCTTGGCCATGGTTTGTGAGTCGATTTCAAACATCGCTTTGTAGGTATCTTTCAACTTCCACACCAGCACGACACCAACCATGACCGGATTACCGACTTTGTCATTGACCTTGATCGGAGGCACATCCAGGTTTCTGGCGCGCATGGAAAGTTTTTTCTTGGTGTAAAACGGATTGACCCAGAAGAAACCGGTCTGGGTAAAAGTCCCTTTGTACTGGCCGAAGAAAACCATAACACGAGCCTCATTGGGTTCCAGAGACATGAAACCAAACAAAGCAATCAGCCAGCACAGGCCCAACACAATCAGGGTCGGGATGAAGACATACTCCGAAGTCCACAAGACCGCAGCCACACAAACTGCCGGCACCAGCAGCAACAGAACAAACAGCATCAAAAAACCATTCGTACGAAATCCAGAAAAATTACATTCTTTCATAATCTTCAAGTATTATTAAATTGATTTGATATTATTTTGATATCACAAAATAAATAAATGCCTTTTATTATTGCAAATTTTTGGAGATTATTTTTAAAAAATTTTGCAGAAAACAACTATTTTTTACTTTTGTGCTACAAAATTTTACAATTAATGAGATTGGATGATTTTCTCAACCTGATCAACATGGACTCGACCTCGGGAAAGGAACGTCGGCTGGCTGAATTTTTGGCCTACGGATTTGCCACGGCCCGCTGCGAGGTAGAACTGTTTGAGGTGGGTGACGGTTCCCTGAACCTCTATTTTTCATGGGGGAAACCCCGGGTCGTATTCTGTACCCACCTGGACACCGTGCCACCTTTCATTCCTGCCCGCACGGAACGGATTCCGGCTCAGGAACAGGAAGCATCGGAAGACATACGGATCTATGGCCGGGGCAGTTGTGACGCCAAAGGGCAGATCTATGCCATGTACACCGCCTGCGTCGAATTGGAAGAAATGGGCTGTACGGATTTCGGTCTGCTGCTGGTTTCCGGCGAAGAGACCGGCTCCCACGGAGCCAAGATGGTGCGCAATCAGGTGGCCCCGACCCCCTACCTGGTTGTTGGTGAACCTACTGACAACCGGATGGTGACCGCGTGCAAGGGAACCAAGTCCTTTGAAGTCATTCTCCAGGGGCAGAGTGCCCACTCCGGATACCCGGAGCACGGCATCAGTGCCATCCTCCGGTTCAACGAATGGATCAACCGTCTTCAGACCATTGATTTCCCGACTGACCCGATCCTGGGAGCAACCACCTGGAACATCGGACAACTGCACAGCGACAATGCACAGAACATGCTGAGCGACCAGGTCCGTTTCCGCATCTATTTCCGGACCACGTTCGTCTCGGACCGACAAGTCTGCCAGGTCATGGATGAGCTGCGCAATGAATACACCCACATCATCGCTCACGGTGGTGACACCCCCGCTCATTACTATACCCTGGAAGGATTTCCCACCACAACCGTCGCCTTTGGAAACGACGCTCCCCACCTGCCCGGCTACACGCATAAAATCATCTGCGGCCCCGGCTCCATCCTGGTAGCCCATACGGAGGATGAATCCATCCGCTGGAGCGAAATCCGCCAGGCCGCCGACCTGTACAAAACCATTTACCATCAAATACAAAGAAAGACCGAATGAATCAACGCATACCCGTTGCCGTCCTGGGCTGTACCGGCGCCGTAGGACAAAAACTGATCAGTTTGCTGGCCCAGCACCCTTGGTTTGAGATCAGCGAACTGGTCGCTTCGCAACAATCTGCCGGTCAGACTTATGCCGCTCGTGGCTGCTGGAACCAGCCGGAGCCGATGCCGCCCGGTGTGGAAGGAATGGTCATCCGCACCCCCGAAGACCACCTGCATGCACGCATCCTGTTTTCAGGACTGGATGCAGCAGTGGCCGGAGAAGTGGAAACGGCCTATGCCCGAAGGGGACACCTGGTCATCAGCAATGCCCGCAACCACCGGATGGATCCGGATGTTCCCCTGATCATCCCGGAAATAAACGGCTCACAGATCCACCTGCTCCGCAACCAACCCACTTACCAGCGCTCTGGCGGTGGTATCGTCACCAATCCCAACTGTTCCACAATTGTAACCGCACTCGCCCTGTACCCCATCTACCGCAAATTCGGTCTGGACAAAGTCATGGTCACGACCCTGCAAGCCACTTCCGGTGCCGGCTACCCAGGCATTCCCACCCTGGACATTCTGGGGAACACCTTGCCATTCATTGCCGGAGAAGAAGAAAAGATGGAATCCGAAATTTTCAAGATTCTGGGAACCCGCAGTTTCGAAATCTCCGCCACCTGCAACCGCGTTCCGGTGATGGACGGGCACAGCATCTGTCTGTCCGTCAAGACACGACAGCCAGCGACGTTTGACGCTCTGCTGGATGCCTTTGCCACCGGCTACCCCCATTTGGGGTTACCTTCATCCCCTCTGCCCGTGGTACAGTACCTGCCCGGGGACAACCGTCCCCAACCCCGGCTGGACGTCCATACCGGCGGCGGCATGACCGTGAGCATCGGACGCCTTCGTCCCTGCACGATCTTTGACTGGAAATTCACCGCCTTGGGGCACAACACCATCCGGGGAGCAGCCGGTGCCTCGATCCTCAATGCCGAATGGCTCCTGTTTAACAAGTTATGATTATCCTTAAATTCGGAGGCACCTCCGTTGCCGACGCCCAAGCCATCTGCCGAATGATGAGTATTGTTGAAGACCGATTGAACAAAGAACCCCTGATTGTGGTATCGGCTTTGTCCAAAGTAACCGATACCCTCTACAAAATCTGTGATTACACCGAACACTGCCAGGCCAAAGAAGCGCTGCTGCTGGTGGAACACCTGCGCGAACGGCACAAACACGTTGCCGACGGGCTGATTCCCGTAGAAAACCCGCTACATGCCGAGGCCTGCCAGAAAATAGACCAATTGTGCAACCAGCTCAAAAAGCTGGTAGAGGTCATCTGCGACCTGGAAGAACTCTCGGACCGCAGCCGGGCACGCATCATCGCCACCGGGGAATACCTCTCCTCCAACCTGATCGGCTGCGCGCTCAACGCCCGGGGGATCCGCACCCACCTGCTGGATGCCAGAAAAATCATTCTCACCGACCACAATCACCTCAAAGGGGAACCGGATCTGCCCCGCATCAGTGAAATTGCCCCGCAAATCATCCGACAGGCACAATACCTGCTGGATGAAGCACCGGCTCAAGCCCTGATCACCCAAGGTTTTGTTTCTGCTACGGAATCCGGCATCCCGACCGTACTGGGCCGGGGCGGTTCTGACTACACCGCATCCATACTCGGCATGGCGGTCAATGCCCAGGAGATTGAGATCTGGACCGATGTGAACGGAGTCCATACTGCCGATCCCCGTAAAGTGGCCGACACCCGCAGCCTTCCCCTGATATCCTTTGAAGAGGCGGCAGAGATGGCCCACTTCGGAGCGAAGGTGCTACATCCTTCCACCATTGAACCGGCCGTGCTCAAAAACATACCGATCTCGGTACTCAACTCCCGCCAGCCCGAGGCACCTGGCACCCGCATCCTGCGGGACCAGGACATTCCCGAAGGCATCAAATCACTCTCCTGCAAGGAACACGTCCAGATCATCAACATCTTCTCTTCCAGAATGATCAACGCCAGCGGCTTTTTGAGCCGGGTATTTGACTTGTTCAGCACCCACCACCTTCCAATCGATCTGATCAGCACCTCCCAGGCGAGCATCTCCGTCTCTGTGCCGGCAGAGGAAGACACCGATCTGCTCATTGAAGCACTCTCCTCGTTCGCTACGGTATTTGTGGAAACCGACAAAAGCCAGGTATCCCTGGTCGGAAAAAGAATGGCCCGGACACCGGACCTTTACCCCAAGCTCTTCGAATGCCTGCGCAATGAAAAAATCTACATGATCTCACAAGGGGCGGGACTCAACAACCTCAGCCTGGTCATTGACCGGCATCGGCTCTCCCCCTTGATGAACCAACTGCACCAAACCCTCTTTGCCCATGAACATCATCATTAGCGGTTACGGAAAAATGGGCCATGCCATTGAAGAAATGGCCCGTTCGCAGGACATAACCTGCCTTGCGAGCTCCAACGATATCCGGTCAGTCCCCAAGGAACTGGCCGCACAAGCGGTCTGCATCGACTTCTCCACACCCTCCGCTTTTCGGGACAACTACCGTTATTTGGCCCGGCACTTCCAAGGCGTGGTCGTCGGCACCACCGGCTGGGACGAGATCCGCGACGAAGTCTTTGAGGCCTTCCGCCAGACAGACACCCCCTTGATCTACGCCGCCAATTTCTCCATTGGGGTCAACCTCCTGTACGAGATTACCCATCGGCTCTGCCAACAGCTGAAAAAGACCGGCGGCTACCAGCCTTCCATCACCGAAACACACCACATCCATAAATTGGATGCACCCAGTGGTACGGCAAAAACCCTGGCTCATCTGATCGAAGAGTCGTTGATGCAATCCGTTCCCGTCACCTCTGTCCGTCTGGCCGAGACCCCCGGCACCCACTGCCTGTCTTTTACCAGCGAATCGGACCGAATCACCCTCACACACGAAGCCTTCTCCCGGAAAGGATTTGCTGAAGGCGCACTTTGGGCAGCCCGACAAATTCCTCACCTGAAAGGCATCCATACCTTTGATTCCTTATTATTCAAAAATCCCCCTACACCATGAATACCCGAAAACTATGGTCCGGATGCGGGACCGCTTTGGTCACCCCCTTCCATCAGCAAGAACTGGATCAGGAGGCACTGCGCAAGCTGGTCCATCGCCAACTTGATGCCGGCATCCATTTCCTGGTTCCCCTGGGAACTACCGCAGAAACCCCTTGTCTGACTTGGGACGAGAAACTCCGCATCCTGGAGATTGTCCGGCAAGAAGCGCCGTCCACCCCGCTGCTGGTGGGGGCCGGCACCAATGCCACGGCCACAACCCGTGAAAACCTGCTCCGGCTCCGGAACAGCCCGGCCGACGGTTTTCTGCTGGTCACCCCGTATTACAACAAGCCCACCCAGGAAGGCCTGTGGGAACATTTCCGCATCCTGTCCGAATCCACAGAAAAACCCATTGTACTCTACAATGTCCCGGGCAGAACCGGAGTCAACCTGCTCCCGGAAACCACCCTGCGACTGGCCGAATTGCCGAACATCGCCGGCATCAAGGAAGCCTCCGGCAACTATGCGCAGATCTGCGAAATCATCCGTCACGCACCCGAGGGCTTCAGTGTCCTGAGCGGCAACGATGACGAAACCTTCTCCTTGATGTGCAGCGGAGCCGACGGGGTAATCAGCGTCGCCTCCAACCTGGTTCCCCAACTGATGAGCAAGCTGTGCGAACTGCTGATGAACCACCAGGTAGAAGCGGCACGGAAACTCCACCTGCGGCTGCTGCCGCTTTTCAAACATTGTTTCCTGGAAAGCAATCCGATTCCCGTCAAAGCGGCACTGGCACAACTGGGTTGGATACACAACGAATTGCGTCTGCCCTTGACCCCGGCAACGGCCAATACCCAGCAGATCCTCCAGTCCACATTATCTCACCTTCAAGACTTGTCCTAAATCATGCATCCCGAATTAGCCCATTTTTACGAAATCTGTGAAGCGTTGGAACGCGGCCAGATCCGCGTTGCTGAGCCCATTGACGGCCAATGGACCGTCCATTCTGAGATCAAGACGGCCATCCTGGCCGGTTTCAAGCACGGCGTCCTGCAGGACATGAGCCAGGGCGGCTTCAGTTTTTGGGACAAAGACACCTTTCCGGTCCGCAAGTTTACTGAAAACGACCAGGTCCGCATTGTACCTGGAGGAACCAGCATCCGACGGGGCGCCTACCTGGCACCCGGGGTCATCGTCATGCCTCCGGCCTACATCAATGTCGGGGCTTATGTGGACAGTGGCACCTTGATTGACTCCCATGCCCTGGTCGGTTCCTGTGCCCAGATCGGCAAACGGGTCCACCTGTCTGCCGGAGCCCAGATCGGCGGGGGACTGGAGCCGGTTGGTGCCCGTCCGGTCATTCTGGAAGACGAGGTATTCGTTGGAGGGAATGCCGGCATTTTCGAGGGGGTGCACGTCCAAAAAGGTGCCGTCATTGCAACCGGCGTTATCCTCAACGGCTCCACAGCCGTGTACGACGCAACCACCGGAGAACTGCTGCGTGCCGATGACCAGGGCTGTCTGAAGATCCCCCCGTATGCGGTGGTGGTGGCCGGCAGCCGCCCGATCCGCCACGGAAAAGGAAGCGAAGACGGCATCCAGCTCTACACCCCGGTCATCATCAAATACCGGGACGGGAAGACGGATCAGGCACTGACTATGGAAGACTGGTTGCGATAACTTCCCCGACCTGAACGGCAGGACCGGTCAGCCAGATGTCCTTGGCCATCCGGTCTGCCTCTCCGGATACCGGAACAAAATCCACCTGCAACTCATCGCGCAAGGCCTGGACATGCAAACTGATGCGCTCACCCGGCTGTCCCGGAACACGTCCGGACCAATGGGCGGCCAGGCAAGAGGCCACAATGCCGGTTCCACAAGCATAGGTCTCGGCTTCCACCCCTTTTTCAAAGGTTCTTACCTGCAGACGGCCATCACCGGCCATCTGGACAAAATTGACGTTGGTCCCCTCGGGCTGCAAGCAGGGATCATGACGCAATCTCCGACCTTCACGGTCCACCTCCAAAGACGCCAGACCACTTTCCACAAAACGCACCCGGTGGCGGGCCCCGGTATGCACGAACCAGTCCCCGTCGGAAAGTACCTCCGCCACACGGACATCCGTCATCTTCAAACGGACGGTCATCCGGGTCTGCTGCTCGTCAGTGGCCAGAATCACGGCCTGGTGCAGACCGTCAGGAGCCTCAAAATTGAAAGAACGATAGCCCAAAAACGCAGCAAAGGCCACCATGCAACGTCCGCCATTGCCACACATCATGCCTCCCGTTCCATCCGGGTTATAAAAGACCATTTTAAAATCTGCCACCTGACTTCTCTCCAGCAACATCAACCCGTCTGCCCCAAAGCCATATCGGCGATCACACAAGCCAGCCACCTGATCTTTGGTCAAGGAATAGAGTCCTTGACGGTTGTCCGCAACCAGGAAATCGTTGCCGGCACCTTGATATTTATAAAAACGCATCATATTCTTCCTATTATCGCACAAAAATACAAAAAACAGACAGACCACATCATTCTTGCATAATATTTGTTTATATTTGTCTTCATTATAGACTTGATTAATTGATTATCATCCACATGAAACTGCGTACCCGCCTTCTCGGTCTGATCTTCTTCGGCCTGTTTCTTGGCCAATCCCTGTCCTCCCAGATCGTCATTACCTCCGATATGCTCAACTACCGGAACCTGAATGTGCGAATGGCTCTGGAAGACAAGACTACCAAAGAGCCCATCCCTTGGGCTTCCGTGTACCTGATTCCGGATGGCGACACCACCATCACGCACTTTGCCCTTTCTGACGAACAAGGCAAAGTGCAGTTGAAATCGGTACCTGTCGGACGCTACCAGGTCAATGCCGAAATCATCGGTTACAAGCCCTACCGGAAAGTCCACAAACTCGAAGGATGGGATATGGATTTGGGGAACATCGGACTTGAGCCGGACCTGGAACAGCTGGAAGCTGCGATTGTAACGGCTACCGGGAACCCGATTGTTCTCAAAAAGGACACCATTGAATTCAACGCATCCTCCTTCCGGGTTGGAGAAAACGACATGCTTGAAGACCTGCTGAAAAAAATGCCGGGCATGGAAGTCAGCGAAGACGGCACGGTCACAGTCAACGGGGAGGCAGTAGATAAAATCACCGTAGGAGGCCGGACCTTCTTCTTCAATGATCCGAGTGCGGCGCTGAAGAACCTCCCGGCCAAAATCGTTGACAAGATCAAGATCATCGACAAAGAAACCAAGGAAGCCGAATTTACCGGCATTTCCTCCGGCAACGACAAAGAAAAGGTCTTGGATGTCCAACTCAAGGAAGAATACTCCGAAGGATGGTTCGGGAATGCCAAACTCGGTTTGGGACACGACCTGATGCAGGAGACCGAAGACAACCTGATCATGGACCCCGGCCTGCTCTATACCGGCAATGCCATGGTCTCCGGTTATACCGAAAAAGACCAGCTGGTGTTCATCGGCAACGGCTACAACGTCACCGATCCTGCCGCCTTCATGATTTACTATGGCCCTTCCGGTATGGAAGAAGACGATTATTCCTCCATGCGCGGCATCGGCACTGCCGCCAATGCCGGGTTGAACTACAATACCCAGCGGTTGAAGAATTTTGAAACCAGTGTTTCTGCCAACTACAAGCACGGAACCAAAGATGCCCGTACCCGTTCTAGCCGCACCTCCTACCAACAGGAAGGCCAGCCTTTGGTCACCGATGCGGACAAAGAAGGTTTTGGAGAAGAAGATTCCATCAATGCCACCTTTGAAATCGAATCCACCGAAGGAAAAGACAAGAAATGGGATCTCTACCTGGGCGGACTATTCCGTCTGGCAGACAATCATGTGGACAAGAACCAATCGTCCCAGACCCTGCAAGACCAATTGTCCCTGAACGAGTCCCACTCCACCAGCCGTATCAACAGCCGCTATTTCACCAGTTCGCTCGCCGCCAATACCGGGATCAAATTCAAGAAAGCACGGCGAAACTTAAATCTTATGCTGAGTTACTCCTTGGCCCAAGGCACCCAGGACAAACACGAAATCTCACAGCTGACAGAAGTTGGCTCTTCACAGATACAAGACCTGCTCTACGACAAAAAGACCAACTCGACAGATCTGTCTGCCAGACTTTCCTATGTAGAGCCCATTGCCTCGAAATGGGCAATCCAACTGCTGATCGCAAGCCGTTATCGCCAGAACCAGGAGGACACTCGGGCGACGAATCCGGATGGATCGGACAACGCCTACTATTCCAACTTTTCCCATAACCGCTACCTGTCGGAAGAAGCCCGACTGGTATTGCAGTTCCGCAATGACACCACCACCCTACAGGCCGGTATCTCCGCTCAGACGATTCTGAACGAACTGGATTCCCGATCCCTGGGTGTAGAAAGCAAATCCGGCCACAACGAATGGCTCATGAACTGGTCTCCTTACGTCAGTTATTCCTACCGGAACAACAACCACAACCTCTATTTCTGGTACAGCGGATCCTCACAGCAGGTCAGCAACCGGCAATCCGCACCTACGCTGGACTTGTCCAACCGCGTTCAGATCCAAGCCGGAAACATCTACCTCAAACCCCGTTTCGAACATTGGAGCAATATCAATTACCGCTACAACAACCGCGAGACCTTCTCCTTCTTGAATACAAACCTGACAGGCACCTCCACCATCCGTCCCATCGTCTACGCCAGTTGGTTCGATGCAAACGGCATCCGCTATGCCATCCCCGTCAATTCCACGGATCCCGCCTATTCCGCCAACCTCTACATCTCCTACAACCAACCCATTGGAAAAAACAGGAAACTCTCGGTCAACCTCGATGCCAGCACTTCCTACAGCAACAACCTCAGTTACCAAGCCAAGGGACAACTGCCTGGAATAGATATCAATACCTTTGATTATAATTCCTTTATGGCAACCTTCTGGGGCAAGGATGGCAACGGAGAGATATTCTACAGCGGAGAAAGCGGTTTCCAGGAAAGCCGCACCCACACCTTGGGGTGGAGTGCCGGAGTGGGTCTGAAATACAACCTGGCCCAACTCAGTTTGAGTGCGGATTTCTCTACCCGCAACTCCATCTCCCGCTACACCCTTGACCCGACTGCAAACATGAATACATGGAATCACACCCTGAGCGGTGATGTGCTGTACCAGCCGGGGAAAGGTTGGGAAATAGAAACGGACATCCGGTATCGGATGTACCGGGGTTATGCCTCCGGCTATGGCGACCCGGAACTTGAATGGAATGCCCGTATTGGCAAGAGCATCGGGAAATGGACCATATCTGCGCAAGTCGTGGATATCTTGAACCAGACCCGCAGCCTGCGCAGAACCACTTCCGCAGAATATACCGAAGACACCTACAGCAACGTGATGGGACGCTATTTCCTGATCAATCTGAGCCTGAACTTCGGAAAAATGAATCCGGCCAAGAACAATGCTGTCCAGAATGCTGTTTTCAAGATGATGTAGTCCACAAAATGAACAAAAAATCATACGCCTTATGAAAAAGTACCCGTTTATGTCCGTTCTGCTCCTGTGTCTGAGCGTTCTGCTGACCAGCCAATGCGACAATGACCCAAAAGAAGAACCGACCCCGGAACCCCAGATCCAGTTTGACTGGTCTTTTGAACTATCCTCCGAAACCACGGCGGTCCTGACCATACAGGTCAACGATCCTCAGGCCGAATACGGCTACTACGTCACCCCTTCCACAGCCCTTGAAGGCATGGATCAGACCCAGATGCTGGAATGGGTCATCCTCCAAGGACCTACCTTCGGCAAGGGCAACGGGTCCCGTACATTTGAGCATCTTGACTGGGACACAGACTACACCGCCCTGCTGTTCAGCTGGTCAGACAATGAAGCAGGCCCCCTGCACAGCAAGACCGTCCACACAGGTCCGGCTCCGGAACGGGATCCGTTCTTTGTCTGGAACAACGAGCAATACCCCATCCGGGCAACCTTCTATGACAATGAAGCCGGACAAGTGGCGCTATTTTTGACCCCCGCAGACATCCAATACTTTGAAGAACTTCCTGATGCCCATTTCTATGCCGGCATCCTGCTTGACGAAAGTGAAATGACCGGTGAGTTGATTGACATCCGGGACAGCCAAAGTGCCAACCTGATCTATGTGGACAACCTCTATGAAGAGGAATGGTTGATCGAGTCCGGCGAAGAGGGCCCGAATCAAGGCAGTTTCATGGCCAGAAGCCTGGACCAGGAGGGCCATTACGAAGTGGAACTGATCATGAGTCTGAGCGACAACACCACCCTGCATTGCTACTACAAAGGTGAGTTCCGTTCCGCCAAGGATGAAATTGAAAAACCGAATGAATACACTTACAAAAACCGCACATATCCGATTGAATCCGTTGTTGTCGATCAGAGCCAAGCCACACCGGTCATCTGGCTCTCCTCAAAAGCCGGACTGACCACCGTAGAGGCCATCAGCGAAGAGAACCCGATTCAGATCACATTGCCAGAAGAAGGTTTCAATGCCGGTGCCATCGGGTTCTCCTTCTATCCGGATCAGCTGCAGATCAGCTACCAGAATCAAGTATGGAACAAAGCCAACGGCTCCAACGGAACGGTCGAAGTATCCTTGGATGGCAATCAGATGGAGATCGACTTTACCACCTATGGAGACCTGATCGGTCACTACGAAGGGGAAGTCACCCTGATCGCTGACGCTTACTTGAGCCTGGTCAGCGTAGGCGATGACTTTTATTCATTCCGCGTACGCTCCACCTCCGAACACGGTTTCTATTTTTCCAGTGGAGAATACGGAGCGCTGGACTGGATCTATCCGGATTGGGATCCGGAAGACCCGGCAAGCATGATCACCCTGCTTGAATACCTCTATCCATTTGTCGGTCATGGCGATACCGTCATTGAATGCATCCATGGCCAAACTCCGGACTGGGCTGAGATGGAAATAGAAATAACAACCGGGGCCCGCTATTTCGTGCTTGCAGCAGAACGCGGACCCGAGGGTGAAATCATCGGCGATGTTGCGATGATTGAATTTATCTGTCAGGCAGAATAGACTAAACGTCTGAAGAAGAGTCTGCCCGCAATTCTTTCGGTGTCTTCTCCCAATTACGACGGCAAAAGGCTGTAAAGTAGGCGGGAGAAGAAAAACCGTATTTGGACGAGAGTTTGGTAAAACTGATACGGGTCAGTTTGATGTCCCGAATGATGGATTCCTTGCGACGGTCCCGCAGCCAGGTAGCCGCTGAGACCCCAAACGCATCAACAAATCGGCGATTGAAGGTCACCGGTGTCATGCCGATCATGCTGGAAAGTTGATTGACTTTGTCGGTCTTACGGAAGTTCATCAGCACAAAGTTCTTGAAATCCGGGTCCCCGCCGAGCAACGGATAGAAGACCTGACACAACTCACGTTTGGAGTACAACTCATTCAGATAAATGAACAACTCTTCCAATTTGATCTCATAGAAGTGGCTGCAATAATAACGGTCCTTGAACATTTTCAAGCCACTGGTCAGTTGTTCTTCCAACAAGGAATGGATGGGCAGAATGCCCACACCTGTCATGTTGCTGTTTCCCCGATAGGGAACCAATCTGTCCAGAAAGTGACGGATACAATTGATGGCATTGGCATTGAAGTGACAAGCCAACACTTTTGTATTGTCCTTTATGATGCGCATGTCCCGCACACGACCCATCGGTTTCAAAAAGAAATGTCTGCGCTCAACCGTGTACTCGGGCTGCTGCATACCATCCAACAAGGCAATCCCTCCTTCCAACACAAAAACCAGCACATCGGTATCTCCAGTCGACAAACGAACCTGCGTACCGTTGGGTTCGGTATGGATCTTATACCAGGTTGAGAATACTGATTCACAAGCAAAACATTCTTTTCTTTTTAATTCAGGCATAGTGACAGATTATTGGCTAATGTTTATAATTTTTTTACAAAGAAAATGATATTTTTAAATATTACCAAAATATTTTATCAATTACAATCAATTCTTTACCAAAAATCCACCATTACAGATATATTATTGCAGAATAGAAAAATTTTATCAACTTTGTAAAAACATTACTATAGATTATGACTAAAAGACTATTCTTCCTCTACTGCCTATGCGGCTGGATGATGACCGGATGTTCCGAACCGGAAAAACAGCAACCCGAACCACCCACCCCTCCGACCCCACCGGAACAGGAAACTCCCATTGTGGCAACTGACCTGCAGATCGACCCGAAGGCCTATGACCTGATTGTGGATGAAACTCTTCAGATTCAGGCAACTATTCTCCCGGAAAACGCCGAAAACCAAACCATCGTATGGACCTCTTCCGATCCCATGGTTGCTACGGTCAGCGATCAAGGAGAAGTCAAAGCCGTGAAGGCCGGTAAGGCAACGATTACCGCACAACTGGATTCTTTGACCACGTCTTGCGAGTTGTGGATCTGGAATCCCTGCGACCACCAACTCAACTCAAGTTTCTTCGAATCCCACTATTGGGAAGACTACTACCAATGCGGCAATGACAATTACACCTTAACCCTGGGTTCTGCAGCGCATGACGGCATGTTTGTTACGGGTCCCGGAGAGTACATCCTACTTTCCGTCATGACCCCCAAAGCCGAGGATCCGCTTGCCGCAACCCTCGTTCCGGGAGATTATCTCTACGACGAATCCTTCTCGCTGGCTGAAATGACCATCGTCTCCCGTGGAGAAAGCATCTTTTACGTCTACCAGGAAGACACCGATGGGGACGGCTACATGGAAGAAGAAAACTACCAGGTCATCAACGCCCGTCTGGCGATCCGCCAGATCGATGAACAGCAGTACAAGCTGGTCTGTGAAATGGAACTCAACAACGGTGAGACCTACCTCGTCCAATACGAAGGAGTCCCTTTGTTCCAGAACCGCTATGAACAATTGCTCCCGTCCATGATTAACAACGACAGAGATTTTACCTGCGGCTTTGGAGAAGCTTTCTACCTGGAGGACGGCACTTACAAGCTGGACCTGATGCAAGGAGGCAGCCCTTATGAAGGCGGAGGCTGGATGAACCGCCACAGAGTCAATCTCTTCCTGCATACGGTTGACAACCCCGACCGGATTGAACCGGGCACCTATACAATAGCGGCAAGCCCGCTGGAAGAAGGTTACCTGGAACAAGGCGGCTACGTCATCCAGGCTGGAAACACACACATCTATGGATCCCACTACTTCTGGATGAGCCAACAAACCATGGAAGCGACTTACGGTTTCTTACAAGAAGGCACACTCACCATTTCCTATGAAGGAGAAAACGAAGACACCTTTGTCGTCGAGTTGGATGCGACTGACATCAATGGCCACCGTATCCACCTGACCTACAAAGGTGCTCCAATTCTGACAGAATCCGTTTAACGAATCTTCATCGTACGGGCTGATTTGCCTGCAACTGACTCCGGCACACAGATTCCCCGCGCATCACTATCGCCAAGGCTCTTGGTGTGATTGCGTTCGGAAACAGGTTGTTCCGGAGTTTGCATTTGCTTGCGAGGCATTTGCTTGGGAGGCATTTGTTTGGGGGCTCCCCATACATCAATGATCAAGTCAATCAACTCTTGCGCATCTCCCGTCTGATCCTTGGTCAACACAAATTCCTCTCTGCACAATTCACCCATTTCGCCATTCTCGTCTTCAACCATACCGGCAAAGAGAATCTTGTAATTATAAGGCAGGGCATAGATGATGAATTTCTCGGTTTGCGGATAGTAAATCAATTCCGAAATCAACATATCATCCGAGTAGTCATCCTCTTCCTGCAAGATATATGTTTGGTAGTAGAATGTTCCATCTTCGGGAGTTGTGGTGATGTACATCGGCAAGAAAGCATATCCCTCAAAATCGTAGTAGTTTGAGAAACGGTCAGGATCCAATGCATAGCACTCGGGAATGTCGTAACATGCATCCCACGAAACGCTCATGGTCGCATCACTGTAGGTTGCAGAGGCTGTCGTAAACTCAGCGGTAAAGATACGCGTCGTATTCGTTCCGCCTTGATAACCAAATCCAAATGCGACATATTCTGTGTCAGGATACAATCCTTCTGCATGAATGGTCTGTTCACCACGCAGTTCACTCATCATGTACCATTTGAAAATATAGTCAAAACGTTCCTGATCGTTGGCCCCATAGGTTTCAAAACGAGCCTTCTCCACATAGGTGGCCGCATAGGGTTCATCCGTAGAGGGGTGACAGACAATCGTTGCGCTTCTGTCTTTGAGTTCCTGTATTTCAAAGGTCAACTGCATATCAGATGCAGACACTGAGCCTGTCGTATGATTCTCAACCGTTGCATCCGAAGCGGCATAGCCCGATTCAGCATCTACGGCCAGTGCATAAAATGCATATTCCTCCTCTTCAATCAAGGTAGTAATGCGCTTGGTAACTCGTCCTGACGCACAGTACGTCTCCAAGATCTCTTCCAATGTCATCCCGTACATCTGCTGGTAGAGGGTGACAATATTGTTCCAGTTGGTCCTTGCAAAATCCTCTACACTTGCATCCTGTCCATACTCCAGGTAGAAATCATGCAACAGAACAGCATTCCAGAAATACAGACCGTCATAAGATCCTGGATCAATGGTCCAATCCACGATGGACTGATCGTCCGCAAACTCAAACTCAAACGCTACCTCAATCTGTTCCGGTTCTGTTGTCGATACAGCGATCCGATAAATATCAGACAGACGTTCAGCCGTCTCCATATTGATCAGATAAGCATAGGTCACATAATCCATCTTCGGACCCAGGCCCTCAATCGTATATCCGATCTGATCTCCTTTCAACGTAAAATAACGCAAGACTTCCTGCAAAGTCATTCCACTATCATCAGCCAGGCCTTGGAAGTAGGACAGGTCATCCGCAAACAGTCGCTCATCATCCTCCATGAAACCATTGTCCTCCATGTAGGAGAGGTTGGATGTAAAAAATACATACTCAATATCCTTCTCAATCGGAATGATGTCCATACTATAGGAAGTGATCCCGACTTGGAGATTGTCAAAGACAATGGCATCCGGATCTTTTGCCTGCTGTCTTACCGGCAAAGTCACCGGCTCACTCAAGGCGGAGTAATCCAACGAAATCATGGTTTCCCTCGGCTCCAACAAGTCATTGGGCAAAGCCTCGAACATGACAATACCTTCTATGCTGGTATCCAGGCCAACCAGCCAATCTGCACCAAGGGAAATCTCCAGCGTCGCTCCCCCGACCGGGTTCTCAATCTGATATTCCACCGCAAAACTGCCCCCATCCTGAGGTACCGATACTTCTTCGTAATTGAAGGTAATGATCGGAGTCAACGGTTCCGGTTCGGGTTCGGGTTTGGGTTCATTCTCCTGACAAGAGGTGAACAACAGAACACCCAAAGCAGAAAGCATCAAAACGATTTTCTTAAAATTTGAGAAAAGCATATTCATTGACAAATTAAATTATAGTTCGGCCACGGAAGCGGCTCTGGTTTTACTCGGGAGCGTTATTTCAACCGATTGCGGACGAATGGTCACTGCATTCGTAACCGCGTCAACAACATCTCCGGCAGGGGACGGACGGGGGGCATCAAATCCACCGTAGAACCAATCCAGATAGCCTTGAGGGTCACTTACCCCATCACGAGTAAACAAGAATTCCTTCTTGTACAACGGGCCGTATTGTCCTTTCTCGTCGCAGGCAAACCCTACGAACGTGTAGGGAACATCGTAGGACATGATCGTATTTCTGGTAAGAGTCGTCTTCACCCCAACATACAACAGTTCGGCAATCCATTCACTCTCGGTATAATGTTCCTTTCCCTCATTTGCAAACATCGCATAATAATAACGATTGGAGGAAGGGATGACCTCTACAGTAATCGGGAAGAACACCTCATTCTCGTAGATGGAAAATGAAGCAAAATTCGGATCCAACTGCGACACGGCTACCACATCGTAATAACTGTCATCTGTCAGATAAAGCACCACTCCAGCCTCTTCAGCCGACGGGGTCTTGAATTCCTGCTTGAACATGGATGTCGTTACCACACCACCATTATATCCGAAGGCAAATGCCACATACTCAGTGTCGGGACTCAGATTGGTGAACTCATATTCCTGAACATCAAAAATGGTCACCAGGTAGTATGCATTCAGAATATTTTCTATCTTCTCCTGATCGGTCTCACCATAGGAATCCAACAACTCCTTGGACAGACAGTTTGCTGCATAGGGCTCTCCATTCGAGGCTGTAAACTGTATCTTGGCAGCCCGTGCAGAGACTTCCAACAACTTGATATCGACATCCATATCGGATGGCATCACCTCCTGCGTTTCATAGATCTCAAATTGTGCCGGAGAAGCTGTAAAACCTGTCGCTTCATCAATTGCGACCACAAAGAAGGCGTAGCGGCGTTGAGGACTAAGTGAGGTCACTCTCAAGGTCGTTTCACCACTTCTGCACAATGCAGACATCACGTCATCAAGAGGATGACCCATCGCCAGGTATTCAAGCATCAACTCATTCGTGTACTCCAGCATATAATCCTCAAGAGCGACACCCCAGTCAGCATACTTCTCTTCAAAAACAGCCATATCGATGGCATCCAGATAATAACGGCCTTCGTATCCGTTGGGAGCAACGGTCCAGTTGACAATCGCTCCATTCACCTCGAAGGTCATGTCCACATCAATGTCGAACTGCTCAGGAGTTTGGGCGACAAACTCTGTTCTGACAATTTTACCGATCAATTCTACGTTTTCAAGATCGATATGGTAGGCATACAGGATATACTTGCAGCCCGGGACAACACCTTCATCTGCGTAATATCCGATCTCGTCTCCTGTATGGGCCAACTGTGTCAAAAAGTCGGTCAATGACATTCCATAATATTCCGCCATGTACAAAAAATACTCGATATCATCCTCAAACAAGGCTTCATCCGACTCCAGCCCATTCATCTCCATGTACAACGGACTTGAAGCAAAAACGATATAGGGTAATTCCTTGTTCTCGGGATAGATATCCACAGTATATGAGGTCATGCCCGGGGTCATGTTCTCAAAACGGAAAGGAGCCGGATCTGCTGCATCCTGGTGGATCTGAATTTCGGCAGGAGCCTCCAGTGAAGGATAGTCCACTTGTAGGACAGCAGTTCTCTCCTCTTCCACTTCATTGGGCAGGACTTCAAATATAATAATCCCATCAATGGAAGTATCCAGATTGGTGATCCAGTCCTGACTTACACTTACCTCAACCTGCCCTCCTTCCACAGGATTTTGGATACTGTATTCGACCGAAAGGGTATCTCCCACATTCGCCGCAAAACACTCCGTCTGGTTAAAAGTAAGGACTGGAGTCAAAGGTTCCGGTTCGGGTTCGGGTTCGGGTTTAGGCTCACTTTCATTACATGAGCTGAACAAAAAGCTTCCCGCAGCAATCAAGGCGAGATAACAAAACTTGGTCAATAAAGATTTCATATGGATATGTTAATTGGCTGCAAAGATAGAAAAATTCCTAGAAAAGAAAAGTAGGCTCTAATTTGATAAAGCCTACTTTCTTTCTAACTATCAGATTTGTCAATCCGAAAAAGATGATTATCTCGTTTTTTGTTGAAACTTAGTGAGTTCGGGAGTTTCAATCTCACGTACTGACACTTTGCTCAGGTCTTTGGTTGATTCTTTTTTGTACTCGATACGGGTATCAGATTTCACCAAATGTTCAAACTTGACTTTTTCAATTTGCATTTCGCATACTTGACGACGAGGTGCTGAATCAGAGTAGAACCAATCCAAGAAGTCTTGAGCGTCACCTTGTTCTCCTCTTGCATAGTACAATTGTTGTTTACAAACCGGACCATAGTTACCGTTTGCATCCACTGCAACACCGACAAAAATCAGCGGCAATTCGTAGTCCAGAACATAGGCTTGTTGTTTCGTAGTTTTGGGTCCGTTATAGGTCACATACGAAATCCACTCTTCATCGGAATATTCTTCTCCGTCATCTTCGTAGATTGCATAATAGTAGGTATCTGAATCGGGTTCGATGGTAATATCTACCGGTACAAGTACCAGATCCGGGCTAGCATACGATGCGAAAGTAGCATCCAGTTCTGCCACTTCTTGTGAATCGTAGAAATCAGATGCACTTACCGTCATGACAGCATCTCCGAGGACAGCCTCTTCCGTAGTAAACTCTGCTTTGAAGAGAGAAGTATTTTGTTCTCCACCCATGAAACCGAACGCAATTGCGAGGTGATCGGTTGAAGCAGAAAGGTTTACGAATTCAGAATCAAACTGAGAACCCATAACAGCAGTTATCCAGTAATACTCAATGAGATAAGCAACCCGATTATCATCAGTTGATCCAAGTGACTCAAATTCTTCTTTTTCAATTACTGTAGCAACATACGGATCTTCGTTGCTTGCGACGTAATCCACAACAACTGAACGGGAGGTAACATCCTTGATGGTAATATCGACAACCAGGTCAGAAGGCTGTACCGCTCCTGTCGTTTGATGTTCACTTACCGGATTGGAAGTCGGATAAGCAGAGTCTGCATCTACTGCAAACACGTAGAAAATATATTCTGTTTCACCGTAAAGCTGATTGATATGGATCGTTTCTTCACCTTGTGCACACATAGTGAGCAAATCTGCCACAGAGAAACCATAAGAGAGATACAAGTCAACAATACCCAGCCAATTTTCAATCGCCCAATCCTCAAAAGGAGTATCCGGATATTGAGCATTGTACGCTTCTGCATCTACTGCATCCCAATAATACATTCCATCATATCCTTGGGGTTTGATGGTAAAGTCAACCAGGGGACCATTGATTTCGAAGTCAAATTCAAATTCTATGTCAGCCAATTCAAGAGCTGCTGTCTTGACATCAAGACGAACGATATCTGACAAACGGGTTTGATTTTCAACATCAATATGATATGCATAGCCGACATATTCGGTATTAACAGACATACCGGTTCCACCCAATGCTTGGTCGCCTTTATATACCAACTGACTTAGCACATCTACCAAAGTCATACCATAGATATCCGCCAAGTATTGGAAATATTCAATGTCATCTTCGAACAAAGCATCGTCATCTTCAAAACCGCCTTCTTCGATGTACTGTTTTGATGAAGAGAAATAAATATAATTGGTTTCCTTATCATTCGGAATAACATCTACGGTATATGAAGTCAAATCAACTTCCAAGTTTTCAAATACAAACGGAACGGGATCTCCTGCTTCTTGCTTAACCGCGAATGATGCATCAGCTGCCCCTTCGTAAGAAACGGTAAAAGTAGCTTCACGCGCCTCTACCGTAGCATTTTCTTCAACATTGAATTTGATAATGCCTGCAATGGAAGTATCCACACCAGTAATCCAGTCTACTTGAGGAGCTGCAACAGATGCGGTAACTCCTTCCACAGGATTTGCAATCGAAAATTCTACAGAGAATGCGCCACCATCTTTTGTTGCATTTACTTCTGTCATATTGAAGGAAATGACAGGGGCTTCGGGTTGAGGTTCAGGTGTAGGTTCGTCCTTATCGCAAGCTACTGCGAAACTAAGGCCTAAAACTGCCAAAAGGGACAGAGAAAGTTTTCTAAATTTAAGCATAGCTCGATTTTTTAGTTAGTTTAAAAATGATTTAACGAACGAATGTAGCAAGACTTTTCTATCTATGCAAATAAAAATCGCAAGTTTTTTTTCAACTAGCAAAAAAATATGTCGCAATTTCATAAAATCAATAGGGTGTTCATGCAGATGAACACCCTATCAATCAAGCATTGAAGAAATGCCGCTTAGTCAGCAATCATCATTTTTTGTGAAGTTGATTTTTTTTCAGCTCCTTGAAACAGAACAGCAGCGCGACTCTTGAATTCCTTTACTTCGGCTACTTCCGGTTCCTGAACCTGTTGTTCAACCACGATGGCTGCTCCGTCCAACGGACGTTCGCTCAATCGGGCCTGTTGGGGAACAGGAGCATCATACATTGTTTGCAGGAATGCAAAGAAATCATCCACATCGCCGATTCCATCCTGAGTCGGGGTCACATCATACCGGCAAAGCGGGCCATAACCACTTTCGTCAGCGGCAAAACCGGCAAAGGTAATAGGCGCATTGTATTCCACCAGATATACAGAAGCCAAGAATTCTTTAGGCGTACTATACAACATGGAGTTGACCAGTTCTTCATCAGAATAGGTGTAGTTGGTGTTGTCAAATACATCCCAATAGTAGGTTTCCGTATCTGCGGGATCCAGAATAAAGCGGAAGGGGAAGATACAGTACAGTCCATCTCTATCCAGGTAAGAGCTCCATCCACTGTCTTGCTCACACACTTCTGCGATTCCGAAATAACCCGGAGAGTCGAAGGTCATGGTCGCTTGTCCTGCACCTTGGAAACTGGTAGTAAATTCTTCAGTAAAGATTTGATCGGTTGTCATTACTCCGCCGGCTGAACCGAACGCATAGACCACATAATCTGTTTCAGGAGACAGTCCCAGAACAGAAACTTCCACATCTCCTATCAGTTTTTCGAATACATTCTCTGACATCAGGGAAGCAAAACGTTCTTGATCATTGGATCCGTAAGTATCCCAGATTTCCTTCTTCACATAACCGGCGAAATAAGGATCGTAGTTCGATGTCACCAATTTAATGTCTGCACCTTGCGAACCAATATTGGATACAATGATGTCAATTTCCAGATCAGACATGGAAACGGTTCCTGTTTCGAACAGTTGCACTTGCGGAGTAGAAGCGGCAAACGCATATTCCGGATCCACAGCCATACTGAACAGATAATATTCCGTTTCTTGCAACAGATCAAACGTATAGTTGTCGGATTGGCTTGAGCAATTGCTCAAAACATCTGCATAGGAGGCACCACCGCTGACATTGTTGTTCACAATGGTATTCCACCACTCTATCAGGTAATCCTCTACAGACTGACCTTCTTTCTTTTCGTCTTCCACCACTACACGGGGGAGTACATCGAAATAAAAGCGACCGGTGTAACCATTCTTCGCGGTAACGGTTGAGAACACTTCCGCTTCGTCAATATCAAGTTCGAAATCAAATTCCACATCAACTTGATCTACGTTAGGAGTGGTCACACCGAAACGATACAAGTCTCCGTCCATTGTACATTCATCAATATTGATGTGATAAGTGTACAGCACATAGTCCATGATCGGTTGGGCATTATTCACCACTTGATCCAACTGATCCCCATAACGGGCAACCTCTGCCAACATACCAGAAAGGGTCTTGCCGTAGAACATACCACCCAACCACTCATAGTACATCATATCGTCTTCAAACAAAGCCAGGTCTGTACCGTAGTTTCCTTCGGAATCCACCAGACCATCGATGTAATCTTGAGAAGCAGCCAGCATAATGAACGGACGTTGCTTATCCTTTGCATAGATATCCATCGTGTAGTTGATCGGGGTAGCACGGACATTGTCATTGGTAAAGTCAGGTTCGTTGCCCTGTTCTTGTTTCACAACCAGAGCAACGGTTTCAGCACCTTCGTAACTGAACTCGATGGAAGATTCTCTGGGTTCCACCGTTCTGTTCTTGGTCACCGAAAACGTAACGATTCCTGTCAGAGACAGGTCCAGATCATTGATCCAATCTGCCTTCGGGGTAATTTGTACAGATTGGCCAGATACAGGGTTCTCAACGGCATACTCAACCGTAAAACGACCACCCTCAAGCGTAACATTCACTTCCGACATGTTCAACGTGATCTTGGGATCACCTTGAGGAGTCGGTTCTTCTTTTTGAGGTTCATTGTCATCCTTACAGCTGGAAAGGAGGCCCAACCCCAAAATGGCTACAAACAGCCAACTTAATGATTTGATTTTTTTCATAACTGAATTAATATTTACTAATGAACTTTCTTAAAATAACCTCACTTTTTATATCAAAAATTTTTCAAAGGTATACAATAATTTTAAAAATCACATAAAAATCATTCACTCCGGAGCATTTTCACCAATTGATTCACTTCCTCTTGCGTAGTTGACCAACTGGTCACAATGCGGATAACCGAGTCCTGTTCCCCCCTCGGTCCCCAGTACTCAAAGCTCACGGACTCCCTCAAACGATCCACCAAACCATTCGGCAAACAGAAAAACTGCTGGTTGGTAACCGAATCCACCACAGCAGGATAACCGGCCTGCTCAAAAGCCTGACGGATCTTTAAAGCCAGTCCCACCGCATGGGCCCCAATCTGCTGATACAATCCGTCCGTAAATAAGGTATCAAACTGCAACCCCAACAAACGGCCTTTGGCCAACAAGGCTCCGTGCTGCTTGACCAATGAGAAGAAATGTTTCAGCAAACCCGGACGGGTCACCACAACCGCCTCGCCGAACAATGTCCCGGCTTTGGTTCCTCCTATATAAAACACATCGCACAGACGGGCCAGATCCGGCAAGGTCACATCATTCCCAGGAGCAGCCAGAGCATAAGCCAACCGGGCACCATCCGCGTACAAGGGAATACCGGCCTGACGGCAAACCCCGCTGAGCTCTTCGAGTTCTTGCAACGAATACATCGTACCATATTCCGTCGGGAAGGAAATGTACAACATTCCCGGAGCAACCATGTGCGGGTACGTATCATCCTGATAAAAGGTATCCACGTAGTCCTTTACCTGGGCAGCCGTGACCTTCCCCTGATGGGATGGCAACACCAGCACCTTGTGGCCCGCTGCCTCAATAGCACCCGCCTCGTGCACATTGATGTGACCGGATTCAGGCGCCAGCACGCCCTGGTGACGCGCCAACAAACCATCAATCACCGTAGCATTGGTCTGCGTTCCCCCTACCAGAAAATACACTTCTGCCTGTGGACACCGGCACGCCTCCCGGATCCGGTCGGCCGCCCGAGAGGTATATTCGTCAGCCCCGTACCCCACCGTCCGCTCCAGATTGGTCTGCTGCAGACGCTCAAGAATGGCCGGATGGGCCCCGGCCATGTAATCTGAATCAAAATAAATCATCTTTCTTACCATTTGAAAAATTACAACTTCATCATTGTCCACTACCCCTTTTCAGATGCCCTTTCACGCTGTGGCGAATCACATCCTGCAACGCCCCGCCACCATCCATCCCATAATGTGCAAATGTAGTGCTTTTCTTTATTTTATAAAGAGTTGAAGAAGATCCTTCAAAAGAAATCGATGATTCAATTGATTGATTCACCTGATTTCTGCTGCATTTTGTTCCACCTCAGTTCGGAATCCCGACCTTACATATTTGAATGTTATATTATTGACTGTTTCAACTTAATCCATAAGCATAACATTGGTGTCTTTTTGAATTTGGTTAAGCAAATATCCGCATCATTTAGTACTAATATTCTATTCCAGTTATCAGCCTTCAATTGAGGAAGTTCCACTGCTTCATCAAACAATGTAAAATTTGCCCCCATATCATTAAATACTTTAACCATCCTATTGACTATTATTTCTATTTCTCTGACAAGCATAGGCTGATTTAAATCGTTATTCTTATGAAGAATGATAACCGTTTCATTGTCTGATTTTCTTTCTATCATACAATTAAAGTATCCGAAGAATTTATTAGATGTATTCAAATAAGTTAAAGTATGCTCTGGTGTTATTTCTGTTCTTAGTATTTGTCTTGCAATATAATCGTTAAAAATTTCATCAAAATATTTACGACCAGATTTCTTGTTATTGTTAATTGCCTCATCGAATCTTTCGATGAACTCATCTATTGAATACACCTTGGTGCCAAAATTAAACAACTTATATAATGTTTTACTTTTGAGGCGTAGTC
>CALCYB010000115.1 GCA_937906485.1 uncultured Rikenellaceae bacterium | reverse complement strand
AATTCCAGCAGTTCACGCACCAGCAGCGCGTACAATGCCGAACGGTCTTCGCAGTCGCAGTAAGGATAGAAGAAGAGTTCTTCCGAGAACATCGGACGCTCCCGACCAAACTGTTCCCCGTCGGTCTTGTACTCAAAACCGGTCTGAACCAGATTGATCAGCAGGTTAGCTGCCTCCTTTTGGGATTTCCCTTGGATCATCGGACGCAGACAGTCTTCCATCAACTGCATGTTCGGTTCGGAGAGCAGGGAAGCGGAATACACGTTGAAATCATTGCTCAACGGATAGGTCTGATAGAAGGCCTTCAGATTGGGATTGACGGTCATCTTCAACTGAACTTGCGGATAGCGGCGGGACACAATGGTCCGTACTTCTTCCTTTCCGGTCGTGGGGAACTTCGGAGGTGCCGCCATAAACAGGTCCATGTGCTGCTCATTCGGAAATTTGAAATCACAGATGTAGCAGGGTTTTCCTGAGGATTTGAACGCAGGATCCATCACATAGAAGAAACGGTTGTCCAAAGAAAACATGGAACGCTCGGCAATCCGGTTGGTGGAAGACATAAGCAAATAGACCCCTTCCCCACAACGCATCAGGCGGGTACTGTACCCCGACTGGGTCATCAGGTAGAACTGGATCAATACCTGTTCGTTATTGGAGGCGCTGCATTGTCTGGCATACGCTTGTGTCAGCAGGTAATAGGGCCAGTCGGCCATGCGGTACTGCTCACGATAATTCTTCAGATCCGCCAAGGCTGTATTGAACCGGCCGTCTGCACAATCCTCCCACGCATCAGACAGTTGCTGTTCTGTGATCCCGGAGAGCGATAACGCTTGCCGGGGCTTGGCGATCTCTACGGGGATCCCGTAGAACAGCCATTCAAAACGGGGTTCCCTGGGCTGGGTCGGAGGCAAAGTGATCGGTTTGACACGGGGAATCGGAATCGACTCCAGGTTCAGTTCACCGGCATCGGGCAGGTCCAGATCCGGAAGGTCAATGGTCGGATCATCCAATTCGGGACGGGGCGGTGCTACCGGGGCGGCTTTGGGCTTGGGGCCGGGTTTGAGCGGCTCCGCCGGCAAGAGGACAAACTCTGCCCATGCATCTTTCAGGTGCTTGGTGAATTCTGCATTCGCCTTGGCATAATGATCCTCGAATTCCTGTTGACGTTCACGTTTGAAACGTTCAAATTCACTGCGATAATCTTGGGCAGAAAGCAGGAAAGTTCCTGCACCCAGCAGCATCAAGGCAAGCATCCAGCACTTTTGCTGCCATTGTTGAACACGGTGCTTTTTCATAACGATACGTTTTTTTTGGAGTCTATCTCCGGTTTGAATTACTGCGGTTTCTTATCCACGCCATACACTGCCGTTACAGGCACTGTCATCATGAAGACGTCCGGATCCAGGGACCTGGCCAACTTGGCTATTTCATTGGAATAGCTTTTGCGGCTTACCACCATCAGCACCTGCTCCTCTCCTTGAAGTGACCATTGGATGGAATAGACAGCCCGTGCACCCTCAACCGTGGTTCCATTCAGGCGTTCCGCGATTTGAGCATTGTGTTTGGAGACAATAATGGTCTGAACGGACTGTTGGGAACCGGTCGTCATCATATCCACCGCATAAGAGAAGGCGATGATCTCGATGTAGCCGTACACCACATCCTGGATGTTCTTGTCGGGCAGCAGCAGGATGGAAATGATGATCAGGGTATCGCACACCAGGTAGATACGGCCTGGCGAGATATTCTTGTATTTGTTGATGGACAGGGCTATGATATCGGTTCCTCCGGTACTGCCACCCTGCGTGAAGATAATGGAAATACCGATCCCACTCAAAGCTCCCCCAATCAGGGCATTGATCATGTTTTCCTCAATACCGGAAGAAAAGTCGACCAGCCCGGGTATCATCGGCATGAAATGGAACAGCAAAAAGCTCATGACCACACAATAGATGGTCTTGATGCCGAATCCCTTTCCCAAAATGATGAATCCGAAGATCAGCAAAGCGGCATCAATGACAATCTTGGCATAAGAAATCGGAATGGCCGGTATTCCATAATGGAGCACGGATGCCAGACCGGCAATTCCGCCACCGGTAATTTCGTGTGGATTCAGAAACGCGACCCAGCCAAAGACAAATACAGCCAGCCCCAGGGTCATGATCAGGTACTCTTTCAGATATTTTACCATAGTTCTACTGACAGTTAAGCAAATCTGTTGCGAATTTAATAAACTTTAGCGAAAAATCAGCGAAAAGCCTATCTTTGTAAAAAAGATAATCATGGAAAACACAACGGGCACCCTCAGTCTGACAGCCGGACTCTTTATTGACGGCGGATATTATGTCAAAATCAACGAAGCGCTCCGCAAACAAAGCGGGGTTGAATTTGATCTGAAAGAACTCCTGATTTTCCTGCGCGAGGTAATCGCCCGGCAGAACGGGTTGGAAATCCACCAATGCCAGATACCGGAAGCCCACTATTTCCGGGGCCGTTTCAAAGTGCACGATGCCCAGGACAAACAGTTGCTCTACAGCGAACGCAAGTTTGAAGATGCCTTGATTGAAAACGATATCCAATTCCACTACAAACACTTACGCGAAATTGACGGCCGCATCATCGAAAAAGGGATTGACGTGTGGTTTGC
>CALCYB010000114.1 GCA_937906485.1 uncultured Rikenellaceae bacterium | reverse complement strand
TCCCTGCAATGCGATGGATTCTGCATATACAACGGCGGTTTGCTTTACCGTGAAGGCAGCCAACGCATCACCACCGCTGATGATGACTTTTGCTTGACGGTCAACGTCACTTTCCAGTTCGTTCAACGCTACGGTCAGGGTAATGTTCTCACCTGCATTGCCGCTTTGGGGTGATACGCTCAACCAGGCACCGTTTTCTACCGAGAGGGTCCAGTCAGCTGTCGAGTTAAAGCTGATGGTCTTGTCGGCGGTGTCTTCCGGAGAGAACACCAATTCTGTCACGCCATTAAACAGGATACTGTCCTTTTGAGGAGTTTGAGTTGTTTCATCTTCGCAGGATGCCAGACCCAAGGACACCAAGGCCAGCAAAGCGAGTTTCCAATAAGATTTAAACATAATGATAATAAAATAATAAGGTGTTAAGGTCTGACAAAGATAGCAATAATCATGGTTAATCAAAAAAAGAGGAAGACTAAATTTTAGTCTCCCTCTCGTCTTATTCAATCACAAGCGATTAGGCAGGATTAGGAACACCTGCTATCGAACCTTTGTAGGTTGCTGTGTATTCGCCTCCTGAGCTGGTAGTAGTCTCAAAAATAATCTCGTATTGATTATCTACATGGTTTACAGTAACCGTTCCCTTCGGGTGTTCTGCCTTTGTCATACCCGGAGTTTGAGCCCATGAATTTTCACCATAGATCCACGTACCGCTGAAGTCATCATTGGTGATTTTCCAGGTACCTGCAGGGATCGGATCATTGGCAGTATGATCTACCGGAGTCCAGTCAGAGTTGTAGTGATACATCCACAATGTGTAGGATACATATTGATCTCCTTCATATCCGATGGCATTCAATTGCCAGGAAATACCATCAAAACTTGCTGAAACGGAAGACCATGCTACAGTAGGAGCAGATTCACCGAATGTTCCGGTAAAAGTAGCACGGAGAATCTTCTTGGAGTCTGTCCAGGTATAACCGTCATAAATGATCGTAATGTTGTTACCGTCCTTTTCGACTTTCACATAGCCACCATCTGCATAGTAGGGATAATCACGAGGATAATCCACCATGGTAAATGCAGTTTCGTTAGCATTGAAGATGAATTCTTCTCCACCCATGAAGTAATACTGGGGAGTATAGATACCTTCATCCATTTGGCCGTCTTCAGCAACATTAGCGACGCTCAGCTGCAGGGTCATAATATCTCCTCTACTATTGGTAAATTTATATTTACCGCCATAGCCATCAAAGGACATGCCTTCAAAGCTCATTTGGTCAAATACCAATTCGATATCGGCAGGGTAGGTATAACCCGGATTTTGGAAAGGATTGTTGGAAGATTCCGTTTTGAAGATCAGACCGCTCCAGGTAGCATTGACTTTGGTCTTCAGACCGGATTCTACAGCGATGTCCACTTGATAACCTTGTGAAAGGTGGCTTACAGTGACGGTTGCGTTAGCCAAGGAGATTCTGGTTGCTTCATCGTCACCTTCTTGCAACCAAGCTTCACGATAAACTTGATTTTCAGTTTCTGAAGCACCCAGTACATAGGTTCCTTCAGGGATGATACCCATACCCGGGTCAGTCGGTGCAACCAAAGGCAGATAGATTTGATATTCACCGCCGGTTGTCGTAGCATACAAGTCAAAATACTTTTGTGAAGTGTGTGAACCTTTCATATCTTCCACAGCAGTATTGACGGTAATGTCGTTATAAGGGATCGGAGGGTTGTTGAAATTTGCCCAAGCATCGGCAGGCTCTACAATACCTGACCACTCGTATGCAAATTCAAATCCAGCTGCATCCACACCTTCAATAGCAATTTCATAGCCTTCTTCCAGGTGCTTTACAATCATTTTTCCTGATGCAATGGTTTGGTATGATCCGCTCAGATAACTTGCAGACCAATCAGACCGGATGTAGTAGTCAGAGAGTTGTGAACCTTCCCAAGTAGCATTCGGATCCACAATGTACTCACCTTCCGGCAATACATTCCATACAGATGACGGGCAGTACGCTTCCAAAGAAACCAATTCAATGTTGTCTTTATCTCTTACTTGAATGGTATAAGAAGTTCCGCCCCAGCCAGCCATACCTACAACCTTATACTCATCAACCGGAGGATTTCCGCCACCGGGTTGAACGATATCGGGATCCCAAGACCAGTGTTTGTTGATCTGACCTTCCCAGGTTGACTTGATGTTCAGACCCAAAGTGTTCTTGATGTCGAGGATGAGGCGATAAGCACCTTCCAGGTGTTCTACAGTAATGGTAGAACCTTCAGCAAAGGAGATGTAAGTACCATCTTCACCTTCTGCAGTGTAAGAATATTCACCACCAAGGATCCATTGACCGTCAGGATTATTGTCTTCACCGATTGCATCTGTCATTGAGCCATTGAACAAAGTATAGGTTCCTTCCGGAAGAAGACCGTCAGTTACTGCCGGGAATACGAGGTTGGTCCAGATGCTGTAAGGACCTTCTTCGGTAGTCATCCACAAAGTGAATGCATAACCCGGATCAGCATAGTGTTGTCCACCGACATAAGTCAAGGAGGTTTCAATTACATCATTGTTGTAGGGAATCGGAGGGTTGCAGAAGTCTTCTTGTTCGAACAAAGCTTCTACGATACCATTATGCGACAGTGTGTAAGCCGTACCTTCTGATCCGATGATTTCAAATACCAAACCATAACCTGCGTCCAAGTGTTGTACGGAGATGTTTCCTTCAACAACAGCTTCTTGGTATTCGTATTGACCGGCGGTTTCAGAATATTCACCTGCATAGATGATGGAACCTTCTGCGTGGGTGAAGTATTGTCCTTCGGCAAGAGCAGCCAACAAGTCTTCGTATTCCGGGAATGAAACTACAGGATATTCGGCTTCCGGAACGATGTTGGCAACAGAAGTCGGGCAGTACATATCCAGGAAGAGATATCTGCCGTCTGAGAGTTGCATTTGGAAACCGTAGTTGGTTTCACCCCATCTGCGACCGTTGATCACAGCAATGGTCACTTCTTCTTCAGGAGCAGTGGTCATTTCCAATACGTCAGAAAGCACGGTAGCACCTTCGTTACGGGCAGCAGCGATCACTTTATAAGTAGTGGCGGGTTCCAAATCAGCAAATGCAATAGTTGCTTCTGTGTTCGGTTCCGCTTCCTCACCTTCTTCGAAGATATCTTCTGCTGTGGGAACTTCTTCACCTTCGAAAATCAAACAAGCCACTTCTTGAGCGTTGGTTGAATTCACCTTCACGGAAACACCGTTTTGGCTGACTTCACCTGCGGTCAAGGTAACGGTCGGTTGTTCGATTTGTTTTTCCAAAGTCCTCATCTTCAAAGGAGAAGAAACTTTGCTTACAGAACCGGACTGTACGGCAACCACGATGGTGTATTCCGTATTCTCAGTCAGGCCGGAAATGGTTTGAACAGTTTCCTTGCTTACGTCTACAGCTGTACCTCTGGAGAGGATGTCTGCAGCAGCAGGGATTTCTGCACCAGCAGTAACCCACATATAAGCACCAGTCTTGGCGTCTTTCGGGGTAACGGTAAACGACAATGTCGTTTCAGTAGCTTCACCTGCTCTCAAAGACACTTGAGGATCAGGCAACTTTTCTTCCTGTTCACAACCGACAAGGGCCAACAGGAATGTCATAGCGAGTAACCAAAAACTCTTCTTCATAAAACTAATAATTAGGTTAAAAATTTGGGAAACAAAGGTAATAAAAAAAGTTTAATTTATCCTATTTTTGTAGCATGAAACGTATTATTTTCCTTCTGTTGCCATTTTTACAATGTACACTTATGTACAGCCAGAACGGTATTCTTTACCATGATGTCAACCTCAACGGAATCCGGGACACGGGAGAAAAAGGCATCTGTGGAGTCGTTGTTTCTGACGGCTTTACGCTCACCCGAACCGACAGCAAAGGCCAATTTACGCTGGACTGTGCCCAAAAAGCACGCTTCATCACCGTTTATACCCCCTCCGGATACCGACACACGTCACCTTATTACATAGATATCCGCGACAGCATTCCGGCAGATCTTGAATTCGGCCTGGCCCCGGCAGAGAGTGTGGGAGAGTTCATTCATTTTTCAGATATCGAAGAACGCAGCCACCTGGACTGGATGGACGAATTCATCACCTACCTGTCCACCCGAAAAGTGGATTTTGTAGCCATTACCGGGGACATCTGCTACGCTCCCGGGCTACACCTGAACGGGACCCGGTTCAACAGCGAACAACTGGGTGTACGAACCGTATATACCTTGGGAAACCATGACCTGATCAAAGGCTACAAGGACCCACAAGGCCGGGATTATGGAGAAAAACTGTACGAAGATTATTTCGGTCCCTGCTGGTATGCCTTCAATGTGGCGGGAGTCCACTACATGGTCACCCCGATGCTCTCGGGCGATGCCCGTCCCTCCTATACCCCGGAAGAGGTGTATGCCTGGATGCAGGCCGACTTGAGCACCCTTCCCGAAGGTACCCCCGTAGTCATCTTCAACCACGGCCTGCTGGATTTGGATTTTCCAGCGCATAACATCCTCGCCTACATCTATGGCCACCACCACATCAACTATCATTGTACCGGCCCCCAAGGCATTCAGATGATCTGCACCATCGCCCCGAACAAGGGCGGAAACGACCACTCACCGTCTTGCTGGCGCCTGTTTTCTTACCAGGCGTCCGGACTGACCAATCAGCTCCATTATTATCCTATGCCCAAACACATTGCCGCACAAGTCCACGCCCGGAACGACAGCCTGGTGGTCCATGCCATTGTGTACGACGGCCGCTCCGACACACAAGCCGTAACCCTCCTGCACCAGGAACAGGAGATTGCCCTGACCCCCGTCACCGATTTCCTGTGGACAGCCACCCTTCCGCAAGAGACCACGTCCCTCCCCGCCAGTGCCCTGCGCATCCGGGCGACCTTCAGCGATGGAGAAACCCGCCTGGAAACAGTCAAACAACAACCGGGCATTGTCTGGAAAAAACAGTTTGCCGGAAAAGCGGCCTTGGGCAGCCCGATCATTGACCGGGAACGGGTATATGTTCCACTGGTGGATGACCAGATGAGCGAACATTGTGGCATCAGTTGTCTGGACAAAGAATCCGGAGAGCTGCTCTGGCATTTGAAGACTTCCGGATCTGTCCGCAACGAGATGGTCCTGTCTGACGGGCGCCTGTATGCCGCCGATGTCAACTCCGAACTGTATGCCATTGATCCGGCAACCGGCCGGATTTACTGGCAATACCGCTTCCGTGACCAGGGATTCTATCCGAGCAACACCCAAGGCATCTGCTACCACGAAGGCAGACTCTACGTAGGCCAGGGGGAACACCTGGTGGCCCTGAATGCGGAAGACGGCACGGTCATCTGGAAAAACTCCACCGGCAAAAGTGCCGGGATCACCGATGTATCCACCTACGTGGTCGCTGACGGGGTTCTATGCGTCAATGCCTACTGGGTGGGACGTTATGGACTGGATGCAGCCACCGGAGAACTGCTTTGGGAAAAGCACGACTCCCAGAACCGGTACAGCACCGGTACACCGGTTTTTGAAAACGGCAAACTGTATTACACCGCCTACCAGTCCTTGATTGAAATGGATCCCCGCAGCGGAGAAGAGACCCGTCGGGTCAAACAAGGGCACATCTTCAACACCCGTTCACGCCTTTCCATTCAGGACGGCATTGCGGTCGTCGGCACATCCAACCACGGGATGACGGCCTATCGCATGGAGGATTTCTCCGAATGCTGGAACACTACGACCATGCCGGCACTGATCTATACATCGCCTTACACCAAAAGTTACGAAATGTCCATTGAAGGAGATCCGGTTGCTTACGGTGAAAACCTGATTTTTGGAGCCAACGACGGTTATGTCTATTGCATCAGCCGCGAAAAGGGCGCTTTTGTCTGGCGCCACGAAATCGGACTTCCGATCCTGGCCAACCCCGTTGTGGATGGAGAATTTCTGTACATCCTGGATATGGGAGGAGGCTTGACCAAACTCCGGATCAGCGAACTATTTTTTTGACAACCAACGCCGAACCGGCTCATCATACCCTTTCAGGCAGACATAGGCCAACAAGATGTTGAAAGCAAAGACCAGCATGACTACCGGCCAGGTCTGCGAGAGGCTGTAATATTCATTTTTGATCAGCCACGCATAAAACAGGTACATGACCGGATAATGGACAATGTACAGAGGGTAGGAAATGTCTCCTAGGAAACGGGAGATTTTTGTGGTTACAGAGCCTTTGGGCCGTTCAGAAGCAGCACACCATACCAACACCGGAAAAACCAACAGCACACAAAGCAACTCATACAAACCGTTGAGGCTGATTCCCGACAGCACAGCAGGAGTCGGCAGGTAAGGCACCGAGAACAACCCGAACAGCACCAGTGCAGCGATGCCCAATACACCCTTCACTTTTACCGGCTTGAAATTTCTGGCCATCAGCATCCCGATGCTGAAAGGAAACATCATACGCAAAAAACCGCCACACAAGTTCACGGCATCCATCGCCCAACCGACGCCGATCATGTCGTAGCCGGAAACATCCGCAATCACAAACCAGCCCCAAAGCAGACCGGTCACCCCAGTCCACACAGCAAGCGCCCGGTTGGACAGACGGCGGATCAGCAAGGCGACGCAGGCACCTGCGATCGCGCAGAGA
>CALCYB010000113.1 GCA_937906485.1 uncultured Rikenellaceae bacterium | reverse complement strand
ATATACTGGGAACCGGCAGGACGTTTCTGCAACAGACCTATGACCGTTTTTCCCGGATTGTGCCGGCAGACCATATTCTGGTGGTGACTTCAGAGTCCTACCGGGACCTGGTGTGTGAGCAATTGCCCGAGATACTCCCGGAAAACATTTTGTGTGAGCCTTTCCGCCGCAATACTGCACCTTGCATTGCCTACGCGACTTACAAGTTGTGGAAAAAGGATCCGCAGGCGACGGTGGTCGTGGCTCCTTCGGACCACTACATCACCAACGAGCCGCTGTTTGTCGATACCATCCGCAGTGCCATGTCCTATGCCGATCAGCACGATAAACTCATTACCTTGGGCATAGAACCGACCCGGCCCGAAACCGGTTACGGCTATATACAGGCGAATGTGCGCAATTTTGAGAGCGTTGGCGGCAATATTTTCCATTCGGTCAAAACCTTTACCGAGAAACCGGACCGCACCTTGGCGGAAGTCTTCATCAAGAGCGGTGAATTCATGTGGAATTCCGGGATCTTTATCTGGAACCTGAAGACCATCCGCTCCGAACTGGAACAATGGCTGCCGGCCGTGACGGATCTCTTTGTGCGGGGGATGGATCTGTTGGATACCCCGATGGAATCCCGCTTCATCCAGCAGGTTTATGCAGATTGCACCAGCATTTCCATTGACTACGGAGTGATGGAGAAAACTCAGTCAGCCTGGGTCTTGAAAGCCGGATTCGGCTGGTCCGACCTGGGGACTTGGGAGTCCCTGTACATCCATGCCGGGAAAGATGCGCACCAGAACTTTATCCAATGTGAGGAACTGATGATGGACAAGATGACGGGATCCATCATTTACTCGACGGAAAAGGACAAACTGGTTGCCGTCAAAGGTCTGGATAATTTTATGATCATCAATACAGATGATGTCCTGATGATCTGTCCCCGGGACGAAGTCCGTTTCAAAAACATGTTGACGGATCTGACCGTCAACGAGAAAAGCAGATACCAATAGTTAACATTAACAAAAACGATATGACCAATCAACCCTTAAAGATCAACATTCAATCAGAAATCGGTAAACTTAATGCAGTATTGCTGCATACCCCGGGAGCAGAAGTGGAAAACATGACCCCCGGCAACGCCCAACGGGCTCTGTACAGCGATATTCTGAACCTGTCCATTGCCCAACGGGAGTACGAGCAGTTGTACGGTGTCTTGTCCAAGGTCGCTCAGATTTATGACATCCATTCCTTGCTGGAAAAGGTATTGGATAACCCGAAAGAACGTGAGATGCTGATCGGGAAGATCTGTGTTTCGGAAGAGGTGACCGACTATTTCGAGACCCTGATGTGCATGACCTCCAAAAATCTGGCTCGTGTTCTGATTGAAGGGTTGCCGGCACGCATCGATTCCTTGACGGCATACCTGAAGAACGAATACTATGCCTTGTATCCTTTGTACAACTTCTACTTTACCCGCGACTCTTCGGTCACCATCGGCAACAGTGCCCTGATCTGCCGGATGGCCAACAAAGTGCGTATGCGCGAGTCCCTGATCATGGAAGCCATCTACAAAGGCAGCGGCATGTTTGAGTGTGACATCATCAACTCACACGAATTCCAACCCGGCAACCCGAACATCTACATGGAAGGGGGAGACATCCTGATTGCACGGGATGACATCCTGCTCATCGGTAATGGTGTGCGGACCAGTACCCAAGGTATTGACCTGCTTGTGGAAAGGATGTGTCGCAGCAACTTTGAAGGGAAACGTCACGTCATCGTCCAACAATTGCCTTCGACCCCGGAATCCTTCATCCACCTGGATATGGTATTTACGTTGCTGGACCGTGACAAATGCATGGTCTTCGAACCGTTGATCCTGGGAGATAACCAGTACCAGACCGTTCACATCACCATAGACAACGGCAAGGTGACCAAGATCAAGTCCGTGGCCAATATTCCTTCGGTATTGCGCCGCCTGGGGATGGATCTGGAACCGATTGTGTGCGGTGGTCAGGCCGATGACTGGGATCAGGAACGCGAACAATGGCACAGTGGCGCCAACTTCTTTGCCTTCGCACCGGGCAAGGTGCTTTCTTATGCCCGGAACATTCATACATTGAATGAATTGGCGAACAAAGGATTTGATATTATTCCGGCATGGGATGTGATTCACGGCAAGGCAGACATTACCGGTGACCGTCGATGTGTCGTTACCATTGACGGATCGGAATTGCCGCGTGGCGGGGGTGGTGCCCGTTGTATGACCATGCCGCTTTCGCGAAATGCCGTTGAATGGTAATGGAATGCCAAAAAAAAGACTACCTTTGCACCGCTTAAAGATTTCGTAGGAAAATGAACGCGAAGATAGAACAATTGCTGCAGGAGATTGCTGGCCTGAAGGCGCAGAATGCTCAGGATTTGGAGGAAATCCGCACCCGTCTGTTGGGAAAGAAGAGCGATATTACCCGTCTGTTTGAAGAATTCAGAACCGTGTCCCCGGAGCTCAAACGTGAGCTCGGGAAAAAACTGAATGCCTTGAAACAGGCTGCGGTAGAAAAGATCGAAGCCCTGCGTGAACAATTGGAAGAGTCTGACAGTGTCTCAAAATCCGCTTATGACTTGTCCAAACCCGGGGATGCCCACGAATTGGGCACCCGTCACCCGATTGCCATTACGCGTGAGGAAATCATCTCGATTTTCAAGAAGTTCGGTTATGCCTTGGCGGAAGGGCCTGAGATTGAAGATGACTGGCACGTGTTCAGCGCGTTGAATTTTCCTCCGGAACACCCGGCCCGCGATATGCAGGACACCTTCTTTGTTTCTCCCGGGGGTGAAAATCCGATTCTGTTGCGCACCCATACCAGTTCGGTACAGGTACGTTCCATGGAAAAGATGCCGGTGCCGATCCGGATCATCTGCCCGGGACGTGTCTTCCGGAATGAGGCCATTTCTGCTCGGGCACACTGTATCTTCCACCAGGTAGAGGGGCTTTACATCGACAAAGGTGTTTCGTTTGCCGATATGAAACAGGCCATCCTGCTTTTTGCCAAGGAAATGTTCGGCGAGCAGACCCGGATCCGGATGCGTCCTTCCTACTTCCCCTTCACGGAGCCGAGTGCAGAGGTGGATGTCAGCTGCAACATCTGTGGTGGAAAAGGTTGCAACATCTGCAAAGGTACCGGTTGGCTGGAAATCATGGGTTGTGGGATGGTGGATCCCAATGTGTTGGAGGCTTGTGGCATTGACAGCAAAGAATACAGCGGTTTCGCTTTTGGAATGGGTATTGAGCGCATTGCCATGCTCAAATGGCAAGTCAAGGACCTGCGTCATTATTTCGAGAACGATGTCCGTTTCTTGCGCGAGTTTGAGACCGTTTTGTAACGCTGAAAAAAATATTTTTGAAAATTTTTAAAAATATTGCAGAAAAATTTGGATTGTAAAAAATAATACCTACCTTTGCAATCCCAAACGCGGAAATAGCTCAGTTGGTAGAGCACAACCTTGCCAAGGTTGGGGTCGCG
>CALCYB010000112.1 GCA_937906485.1 uncultured Rikenellaceae bacterium | reverse complement strand
AACCGCAGCATCTGCATCCCCGTGAAAGATCCGGAAACTCACTCCGGCGGCGGTAGTCAGCCTATTGGGATTCACTGACCCGCAGATCGGGATTGCCGCAGCAAATACATCCGGATAACGGCAGACCAAGTCATAGGTTGCCATAGCTCCCATGGAAAGCCCAATGATGTAAATCCGATCCGGATCCACCGTCGGAAGACTGCGATAGTGGTAAATCAAATCCATGACCGTCTGCATCAAGGGGCTGACCGGCGGATCTTGAGGCATCCGCTCCGGATCCAATGTTTTTAACGGCTCAACATAAGCCCCGGAAATTCCTTCCGGACATTGGGGAAAGAGCACATAAGCCGGATAATTTTCCTGATTGACCGGATTCAGAAACATTTGTCCACCATGGAGCAATTGGGACTGGTTATCATTTCCACGCTCCCCGGAACCGTGCAGGAAAAGAACCAGTGGGTATTTCTTGCCAGATTCCACCACAGACGGAGTCAGATAGCGGTAAAGCAGGGTATCGGCTGTCGTAGGAGACACAAAAACGCCGCGTTCATAGGTATCAGGTCCAGCATACCTGCCGGTATAGGTATCCACCTTATTTTTTGCATAATTGTTGCTGATTTCCAAGGTAATCTTTTGATCCTCAAAGGTCCAACGCAGGTGCAGGGAGGTCACCCAATTGACATAATGCAGACTCATGTTCAGCACATAGTCTTCCCAGGCATAACTGCCCGAGGCATAGAACGGTCCTTCCAGCCCCTGATGCCAGCCGATCGGATTGATGGAATACGGAGGAAAACCGGCTATTTCTGCTCTCAACCAATGCTGATAACCGAAGGGTTGGACATAGGAGGATCCGTCTTCGCTGATGATTTTGAGTTCCAGTCCTTCTTTTCCCTGTGCAAAGGTCACCCCTTTCCAACCGTACTTGTTTTTGGAAAGAGCAATGTATTTTCCCGCCACCTTCTTGAACACCGATGAAGCAGCTCTCCCTTGAGGCAATTCCAACTGGTAGGCTTTTTCTTTTTGTTTCAACAAAGCATAGTCTTCACTGGGAGGCAGCGGCTGATCTTGTAAAGCCGGCAGGAACTGGTTCCAGATCAATCCGCGCTGCGGCTTTCCATTCGTAAAGGAAGCCTCTGTCAGCACAATCACGACGTCCTTTTCCGGCACGACAATCACATACTGCCCCAATGCCCCGTCAGCACGGACCGCTCCAGGATAGGCGCACATCCACGTCTGGTAACCGTACCCGAAATCCCCGCCGTCTGCCTGTTTGCTGCTCATTTCCTGAATCCATTCCTGCGAAATCAACCTTTGCCCTTGCCAAAGACCACCATCCAGCCAGAGTTGACCGATCTTGGCCAGGGATTCGCTCTGAATATGGAGCCCCCATCCGCCGGTATTGATACCCTCCGGACTTTCTTCCCAATTGACGACCTCGATGCCCATCGGGTTAAACAGCTTGATCTTCAAATAATCCAACGTCTTCATGCCCGTCACCTGCTGTACAATGGCAGAGAGCATGTAAGTCACCATGGAGTCATAAGCAAAGACTTCTCCGGGCTCATGAATTACCTCTTTGGACAAAAAGGTCTTGATCCACTCTGTCCCCCGGCTGCGCATTGCCCAATCCGGTTTGATGCCTGAGGTCATTGTCAACAAATCGCGCAAGGTCATGTCCTTCAAGCGGGAAGACAGCGTATCCGGCAAATGCTCAGGAAAGAATGACACCACCCGATCCGTCAACTTTAATTTCCCCTCATCCACCGCGATTCCTACCGCCATGCTCACCAGGGTCTTGGAGCTGGAATACTGCGTATGCTGGTACTCGGCAGCAAACGGCGCGGGATAAAACTCACCAATTACTTTGCCATGACGCATCACAATCATACTGTGAATATCGGTCTGAGGCATCTGGTGCAACGAATCAAAAAGATGAATCAATGCCATGGACGGCACTCCTTGCTCTTCTGGTGTACTGCGGGGCAGATCATTGATTTGTCCTACAGCAGTCCAGGCAACCAGCAACAAGGAAAGAAAAAAGAAGAGTCGTTTCATGTATCAAGTATCAGATGTTTATTTAATTTGTTCATACTCTCCTTGGATTCAAGTTTATACCCCCGATCAGCGCCTATTCCGCTCAACGCACTTGATTGCACTCGATTGCGACCCGTGCAAAAGGAAAACAGCACTTGATCGAGAGTCATCCAATCCCAGGATCCCATCAACGGATAAGGTCACTCTTGACCCGTTTCAAGTGAACAAAAGCCTCTGCTTGCGCCACACCGATTTCACGGCCACGGAATTTGGCCATTCCACCGTGCCAGTCATCCACCCAACTTTCCGGGTCCTGACTCTTGTGACAGAAACAAGCCTCGCGTTTGAGGTCCGCAACCTCAGAGATGTCCACATAGTCTGTGGGATGAAACGATTGGGACTGCATACCCGTCATTGCTTCAAAGTAGTACAGATCAAAAGGATATCCCAATCGACGCCAAGCATCGTACACCAACGAGGCACACACCCGATGATCCGCGTGCGAATCAATCGGCCAATGCGTAATCACAATATCGGGCTGCTGGGCCGCAATGGCCTCCTTCATCTCCGTGTACCGATCCTTGGTAATCTCCGAACTGCCATCAATCTGGGTCAGAAAAACCGGTTCAGCTCCCAAGATCTCGCAGGCCAACCGCGCTTCCTGGGTACGGATTGCTGCGGACTCATCGTGTGACTTGCCCGGAATCCCTGCCTCACCTTTGGTCATATAAAGACTGACCACGTCGTAACCCGCCTGCTTCAGAACTATCATGGTTCCTCCACAGCAAGACTCCGGATCATCCGGATGGGCACCGACCACCAACAGTTTCTTCTTTTTGCTCCCACCGGCAACCATTCCATCATTCCCGGCCAACGCCGGCAATCCCAATAGCGATGCACCCACCAGGGCCGCCCCTGTTTTCTTGATCATTTCTCGTCTTTTCATACCCGATTATAGAATTGATTAACGATATCCACACAACAAAATTACGAAAAATGATTATATTTGCGTAATTACCCAATAAAATAAATCATCAACCCTATCCCCTATCGCAATCAGCTCCATGTTCCGGATTGACAACATATTGTTCACCTTGGGAGGCCAGGGCGTGAGCCTGCTGGAATTACTGGCGGTAACAGCCGGTCTGGGCTGTGTTTTCCTGGCCACCCGAGGCAAAGTACTCAACTTCTGGGTCGGGTACCTGTACAACATCCTGCTCTTTTGCATGTTCCTGCAAAAACACCTGTACTCCAGCATGCTTGTACAACCCATCTCGTTTGTCATCAATTTCTTCGGACATTACCGATGGACCCATCCTGCCCAAAACGAACAGGATCACAAACAGCAACTCAAAATCACAGTGCTCACTCACCGGCAACGGCTGGCTTACCTGGCTATCGCCGCCCTCTTCACCCTGGGTTGGGGCACCCTGCTCCACCAATTGAACGCCTGGTGGCCGGACACTTTCCCGATGGCCCGCACACCCTACCTGGACGCTTTTGTCACCGCCTTCATTCTGCTAGCACAATACCTTTCGGCACAGAAAAAAATCGACTGCTGGGGCGCCTGGCTGGTGGTCAATGTCACCAACATCACCCTCTATCTCAAAGCCGGCCTGGTATTCATGCCAATGGTCAGCTTCGGTTACCTTATTCTGGCCTTCTTCGGCTTCAACATGTGGCGAAAACAGCTGCAAACATCCTAGGGCCTGTATTCAAGAATATCCCCAGGCTGGCAGTCAAGTGCCTGGCAAAGGGCCGACAACGTCGAAAAACGCACCGCCTTTGCTTTACCTGTTTTAAGAATGGAAAGATTCACGGGAGTAATCCCCACCTTCTCAGCCAGCTCGTTAGAGGACATCTTCCTCTTGGCCAGCATCACATCCACATTGACAATAATTGGCATAGCTGTCCTGATTTAGATGGTTAAACTGTTTTCATCACTGACCTTGACTGCAATTTTATAGAGCATTGCAAACACAACAAAAATCAACGAGACCGCAACGTCATCCAAATCCAACAACAAATTGTGCTCACTTCCGGTCAGAATACCCACATTGCTCTTACAGAAATTGTACACAAAAAGCACGAATGCACTCCAGTAAAGGACCGGCACATTCGCCGCAGGAAACAGGATTCCATTCTTCAGTGCGCGAATGCTCTTGATCAAGAATGCAGCAATCAAGCCAAAGAAAGACACCCCTCCCAATATCTTGCCCACAGCAACAAGCACCTGGAATCCCTTCAGCTCATCCAGCCAGACAGCGCCTACCTGTTCAGGAGAAATAAAGGTCACACATCCCTGAACACTCACAAACAGCGCGGAAAGACCACAGAAAACAAGAATGGCAACAGACATGCCACTAACTGATTTAATTGAACTTTGTTTCATAACTCAATAATTATTTAATGTTATTCGATATGCAAAGATAGCAACAATTATTGAAAAACAATAAATAATTTAAAAAAAACATGAAACGCTTCTTATAATTCTTTTCAAAACAATACAATAAATACGTGGAATATCTCCGCAACGCTGGTCCATATGTAGCCGACATAGCAAATCTTGATATGAAAATAACTATAGATTCATTATAAATGACAGGGACTGCCATGTCGTAAACGAAGTGTGGCTTCTGACATTTCGGAACAAAACAGACGATTATTTACTGTTGCAAAGAGATGATATAACATTTTATAGCAAAAACATTTACCTTTGTATGAATTGATGTAACAGAGTTTATTCTCTTAAAGAACAGAATACTATGATTGACAATTGGATAGAAATCGTTGAAACCTTACAGCCCTATATGATAGGTAATTCTATTGAATCAAGATATCAACAAGAGATAGAGTATTGCTTAAAAATGCTTGGTTGGAAGCATTCTAATGGCACTATGCAGTCTCAGGTATCTCTGAACATTGGTCACAGAAACACTATTCGTCCCGATATAGTTCTGTATAAAAATGATTTACCAGTTCTTCCTATTGAGATAAAGAGACCATCAAATAGTTGCAACGGTCAACAAGAACAGCAGTTGATGTCCTATATGAGGCAATTAAGATTGAATGTCGGTCTGTACATAGGTGAGAATATTCAGTTATTTTATGATAATCCTGCAGATATAGACAATCCTATAAGTATCCTAAAGGTTGAGTTAAACAAGGAAGATGCAAATGGCGTGACTATATGTGAATTACTATCATATGCTAGATTCAATTCAGCTGATCTTGAGTCTTATTGTAAAGATAGATACAATGAGGTAATAAGCAGTATAAATTTGCGGCAAGCGCTTTCTCAATTTTTATTACCTAATACTGCTGAAGATAATATTAAGGCTTTGCTAAAATCGAAGTTTGTACATGAGGGTTATCCTAATCATTTGATAGAAGATGAACTTAGGAAGTTTCATATATCCATTGGTTATTCAAGTGTTGTTTGTGAACAATCACAAGTCCAACAACATCACAGCCATACCAATGATATTCATACCCCAGCTGTTAGTGTAATGCGACCTAATGCAGAGTCTCATTCAACCAGATCAAGATTAGTTGTAAAATTTTCTGATGGTACAATGATAGAGGCTGGCAAGGCTATTCATGTTGAGAGAGATTTTATCCTTAAGGTTGGTATTGATAAAGTAAAAAGTTTAAGGATGAAACATTGTGGTGAAGATTTGGTTGGTGACCCAAGATATACTAAGAAACCCGATAAATATGCTAATAGGTGGACACTTATTCAAGGGAACGAATATCTGTTCAATTGCTCAAGCACAGGAGATAAAGTTAAGCATATTAATCATATAATCAGACAACTAAATCTTAATGCAATAGTTGAATTGATTTAGTAATCTTAATGGTATAATTATGACTCAGTGGATTATTCCTGCAAATCCTAACAGGTACCGATTAGAAGATGTCCTCCGAGAATTGCCTCACGTGGATTGGCGTCAGCATAATAATGTCCGAGTTGGAGACATTGTTTATATTTATTGCTCAAGCCCTATTTCCCAGATTAAAT
The DNA here is from genome assembly GCA_937906485.1 of uncultured Rikenellaceae bacterium. Lineage (GTDB taxonomy): Bacteria > Bacteroidota > Bacteroidia > Bacteroidales > UBA932 > JAGCJX01. The sequence continues at coordinate 35,768 of CALCYB010000112.1, read as the reverse complement.
ACAAAATGAGGGTGACATCTATAAATATTACTCCAGAAGAGTCTACAGCAGATAGAGAATATTGGGCAAACCCTTCAGAGTTTGATACAAGCTTACTGCATAACAAATTCTTTAGGATGGTTTTGTTGGATAAAAATACCACTCAATACCTAAAGTTGGATGAACTGCTCCTTAATGGCCTTAAAGCAGCCCCTCAAGGAGGCTTAAAAGTAAAAGGACCTCTATTGGGTTATATCGAGAGGTTCTTTACCTCACATAAGCATTCGCTGAAAGAAATTATAGAAAATAAGATTGATTTTAGTGGTGTAGATATTGAACGATACGAAGCCGCATTTGCCAAATTCATAAATGAGGTTCTTTCTAAGAATAATTATAGTGAGTGGAATTCCGTTGTCTTTAATGAGTTTATTGCAAAGAATATGAATGGTGTTGCCAGGTTGGGCAATGGCGGTTTCTATCGGGAACATGTAAAAATAATTAAAGACAATTGGGGCAGAATATTACCGCATCTCAAATTAATTGCATATAGCCAGGACATTCCTCAATGGAATGAATACAAGGTTGTTAGAGAATTGATATATGGTCTGATTGATAGAAATATGGCTGTGGCAACTAATAGAATCTTTGCGGCAATACAACCCCGCATATTATCTACAGAGGTTGATTTGAGCAAATTGAATAAGTTGGTTGATTATATTGAAAAGTATACAACAACCATAGTGTCTGAGTATGATGTAAATATTTGGGAAAAAGCTAGCTATTCAGTTTACAAAATGATAGCAGGTCTTGTTTCTGAACAAAGTAAAAAATATCTTCCTGCAATACCTTGGAAACTATTAGAGTGGTTTGATGAAAATTATCATGAGGGTAAAAATCTCAATGACCCGCAACCAAGATTCATCAATGATTTGACTGAAGAATCCTCTACACATGGTATTTGGGAAGGTGCTTTACAAAGTGTTTTAGTTAACAAATACGAACGCAATATTCTTGCACGTAGAGCGTGTCTAACTAAGCATGGTTATAGTTGTAGTGTATGTGGAATGAACTTTGAAGAAAAGTATGGAGAAATAGGCAGAAATTTTATTCATGTACATCACATAGTCCCTATTTCAACAATAGGACAGGAATATCAGATTGATCCTGAGAAAGACCTGGTTCCTGTATGTCCCAATTGTCATGCAATGCTGCATAAAGGACAGAATGGTAATGTCCTGACTGTGCAAGAACTGAAAGAACTTATCAAATAAACCGCCCGCTCAAGACTTCAGCCGGTAGGTCTTTAGAAGACTTGCCCTTTCCTGGACGCTCACGACCCTATGGGGAAGTGTCACGAAATAACGAAGGGGGTTAAAAGGGAAAAGCCCAGCTATTTGGCTGAGCTTTTTTTTGTGGAGATGGGCGCACCACTTTTTGCTTAAAATCTGAGATAGTATAAGAAGCTAAATTTCTTAAAGTATTAATAATAAGGAATATCGTGAAAATATGATTCTTATGATTTCTTATTGTTTTGCAAAAATGTGGGTACAATGTGGGTACATTTCTTAAATTATGATTATCTTTGTGTTGACGTAATTTAAGATTGTTTTTATGGCTGTGAATTTTGTGCTGAGGACCTCGCATGATAAGGGTATGGCAACTTTGTTTGCCAGGGTGAGGTCAAGGAAGTTAAAGATTGATTTTAAGGTGGATACCCTTGTTGAGGTTGATATTGAGCAGTGGAAGAAAGCTCAGAGTTCTGCTGATAATCTTCGAAAGTTCCGCAAGTCTGCGGAGGGGTCAAAGTTGTTTTCTAAACTTGATATTCTGGAAACTTCTATTAATGCAAGGTTGGATGCTGGGGATGTTATTACTCCGGATATTGCTAGAAAGATTGTTGAGGATGTGATGTATAAGGAGATTCGTGAGGAGGAGGAACGCAGGCGTTTGGAGGAAGAGGCTAAAGCTGAAGCTGAAAGGCAGCGTATTGAGGCGGAGAACAGAATGACCTTGGATAAGTATTTAAAGTTGTATGTGTCTCAGATTTCTGCTGGGCAAAGGGCAAATTCGAGAGGTAAGATTTTTACTGAGCAAAGTATTAAGACTATTAAGACTATTGTGAGACAGTTTGAGGCTTTTGAGAAGTATTCAAAGAAGCATTATGATTTTGATGATATTGATTTGAATTTCAGGAATAGGTTTCAGACATTTCTATATACCCAAAAGAAGTATAGTGCAAATACTGTTGCAAAGTGCCTGAATAATTTGATAACAATTTTGGGCTGTGCAGAAGCAGAGGGACATACATCCAATAATAAATTCCATGATAGAAGATTTAGAGGTGTTAGGGTGGATGTTGATTCTATTTATTTGACCAAGGATGAGCTTAGGCGTATGTGTGAGGTGGATTTGTCGGGTTTATCCAAAGGTCATGAGATTGCCAGAGATATTTTTATGGTGGGAGTTTATACAGCTCAACGTGTTTCTGATTACAACAATATTGTGATGGATGATATTCGTGTTTATGATGATGGTAAAGTTATTATTCAGATTAGGCAACAAAAGACGGGAGTTGCTGTATATATTCCAGCAAAACCTGAATTGGTGAAAATTCTTGAGAAGTATGATTATAAGTTGCCGCATTTGGTTGATCAGAAGATTAATATGTATATAAAGGAGATTGGAAAGTTGGCCAAAATAGATGAGATGGTGGAGGTTGAAACGTCTAAATCCGGTGTGTTTGGTACGGAGAGAATTCCTAAATACAAACTTATTCAAACTCATACAGCACGCAGAACAGGAGCAACTTTAATGTATTTGGCCGGTATGAATGTTTTTAATATATGTGCTGTAACTGGGCATACTAGTATTAAGTCTCTCAAGAAATATATTAAGGCGGATTCACTGCAGAAAGCTGAGACTATTCTAAGTGATGAGGCTTTCATGAAATGGTAATTATGGGACCAGGTAGAACGATTATTGATCAGAGCATATCTTCTTTGCAGATGATAAGTGCTGATATTTTCTCAATAGAAGAATCCCTTAAGTCTAAGTGTTCTCACGTAATAGGGAAATTTTCAATTGAAAGGTTATGGATGGCTTTCAGTGATTTATCCGAAAAATTGAGTTCGGTATATTATTTCGTATGTGATAATTGGGGTAATATTGAAAGTAATCCTATTTTTTGCCGTGAAGTTCTTTCCTTTGTGAAAAGCTTTCAGATATTTGATGAGGCTTTAAATTCATTGGGTAATCTTATGGACAAGAATGCTGGATGTTTGGAAAGTGCTTATACAGACGGGTTTATTGTATATGAATATTTTGCCCTTTTGAATAGTTTTAAAAGTAGGTTTTCTGAGGTTATAGATAGAATTCCGCAGGTTTGTGATATGCATAGCGCAAGAAGGACCAGGTTTAGGGGGATGGCAAAAGATTTGAAACAATATATTAAAGGGGCAAACGATGAGTTTTTGGATAGGTTGATTCATGACCACATTATAGTTGGCGGAAAAGCCGAATGGATTGGTCCAAAGAATGAGGCAACTTTGTTTGCCCAAAAGTATATGCTTTCACAGAAGATTATGAATGATGCTTTTATTTTTTATGGCAGAAATGGCTCTTGCTCCATTGTGCAATTTAGCAAGGATAAATGTTGCAATGAGAAGGAGTCTTACAGAATTTGGCCAATTTTAAGCAAGTATTCTATAGATTTATATTGAATATTGACCGAAATTCCACCGAATGACTTATTGTTGAGCGGCTTCCGTCAGGAGCCGCTTTTTGTATATTGTAATGGGTACACCGAAAATGGCACATTGGCCATATCCTGTGTTGTGATTTGAAAATCAGTTTATTGGATTCTATTTTTGTGAGAAGATAATTATCATTTTAAGAGTGGCCACTCCTGTTATTAACTATTAATTATTGATGTTATTATGGATGTTACTGATATATTCCAGGATTTTTGCAATAATGTGTTAAGGCCTATTATTAAGGATGCAGTTAATGAGGCTTTGCCTAAACAGGAGATTACAGCAGAAGAAAAGAGGTATTATACTGTAATACAGGCGGCAAAATTAGCTCATGTGAGTATTGCGACTATTTATAGGTGGAGCACCGGAGGCGTTGTTGAGTTTAAGAAAATTGAGGGAAGAACATTGTTGGATGCAGATGAGTTTGATGCCAAGATACGGAGTAAGAAGCTTGTCAGATATAAGCATGGTACTAAGAAATAGCATACTGTTATCTTAATGTTACTGATATGCTAAAGTCTGATTTAAGGCAGAGTGCCATGCTCTGTCCTGGAGATATGCTGGTGAGCGTATTTTCAAGTATTGTGCCTAATAATGTGTCTGCTGTGCACCTTATTTCCTCTAATGAAAATTCTTTACAGTCTGTATTGCGACCAAAACTTGTGTGCAAGCTTAAGGATTTTTTATGTATGGGTGAGAAATACAGAGATGTGATTGATTCAATCCGTACGATAGAAGATAAGAAAGCGCGGAATCATGCGAAAGTTACCAAACTTCCTGCAGCCACCATTTCTGCAAACTTATCTACCCGCGATTCTAAAATTCCATTGGTAGAGAAAATGGTAAACTATAATCCTTTGGTTGTGATGGATTTTGATAACGTGGAAGATATAGATTTTGCCAGGAAGATTATTCAAAAGTTTGATTTTGTTTATTATTGCGGGTTGTCCGTAAGTGGTAATGGATTGTTTGCGATTGTACTTATTGATAATATTGATTATACCGGGCATTTAGATTACTTTACATCATTAGTGGCTTTACTAGAAGGTAAGGGACTCAAAGTTGATTCAGCTTGTAAAGATGTGACAAGATTGAGAGTTTTGAGCTATGATGATAATGCGTATTTTAATGAATCGTGTATTCCCTTTTGTATTCAAGATTATAATAATGAGGAAGAGCTAGAAGAAAATATTACAGACAATTCTTTGGATCTGGAAAAAGTTGAAGCATATGTGAAGGCTTGGGAGGATATGGAGATTGTACTGGATGATTATGATGAGTGGAGGACTGTTGGGATGGCATTGAGTTCCTTGGGCGAGCCAGGAAGAGATTTTTTTGATAGAGTGTCAAGGTTCTCTTCAAAATATGCAGCGGACGATGTTGCGATTGCCTTTGATAACTATCTCAAGACGACTAAGGATATTACTATTGGATCATTTTTCTATGTATGTCATATGCATGGAGTGAGGAGTGATAGGTGTCCAAATTATGAATGTATTCCGTTTCCGATAGAGATATTCCCTATTCAAGTGAGAGACATAATATGTACCACCCATAGATGCTTAAATTTCCCAGCTGACTATATTGGACCAGCAATGTTGTTTACAGCTAGCATTGCTCTTGGAAATGCTTTGTCATTGGAGATTAAACGGGGTTGGCATGAGAAAGCGATATTTTATATAGCCATTGTTGGAGAGCCTGGAACAAATAAAAGTAGCTGTTTGGAATTTGCGATAGAGCCTTTGCGAAAGATGGACAGAGACAATATGAAGGCTTATAAGAAGAAGCTGAAAGTATATGAAGCTGAAAAGAATTCTGCAGAGTTGAAATCAAAATCATTTGAAGAGCCTCCGGTGTATGGACAAGTAGTTCTTAGTGATATTACCGTTGAAGGATTTTTGAAGCAGCATTTGAATACGCCCAGAGGTGTTGCGATTTATGCCGATGAATTGATGGGATTCTTCAAGAGTTTTAGCCGATACCGTAGTGGTAATGATGAAGAGATTTGGACACAGCTGTTTACTGGTGTTCCGATTATTGTCAATAGGCTTCATTCGGAATCATTTACTGTTGATAGTCCTTTTGTGGGTGTTATAGGAGGTGTGCAACCTGCATTACTGAAGAAATTTGCTGATGGGAAAATAGAGAGTGGATTTATCTACAGGTGGCTTTTTGCTTTTCCGGATAGAAGAAGTTTTGCAAGATTCCAGGATGAGGAAATAGGAGACGAGACAGTTAAGGCATGGAGTGAGGTAATTTCCAAAATCAGATCTATAAAATATAATGGAAAAACGAAAGTAATCAGGTTTACAGATGGTGCTTACCAAATGTACAGACATTGGTTTAATAGTGGCCGTGATATTATGGAGCGCTCCAGTGCAAGTTTTGTAGGGGTAAATACCAAGATGGAACGTTATTGTGCAAGATTTGCTTTGGTTATAGAGGTTATAAAATTTGCATGCGGAGAATCTGATTTGAGTTGTGTAACATCTGATAGTTTGAGGAGGGCGTTTAAGCTATGTTATTATTTCATTGCAGGGGCACAGAAGGCTCAAAAACGCTTTTATGCAGATCCTTTAAGTGGATTAAATGAGAAGCAAAAAAGTGTTTATATGGATTTGCCAATTACATTTTCTACAAGGGAGGGTGTGGATGTTGCCAAAATACACTCAATGAGTGAACGAACCTTTAAAGATTGGATTAAGAGTCCATATTTCAGGAAACTGGATTATGGTTCCTATGAAAAGAAGTATAAATGAGATGATATTTTGCATACTCTGCATTCTTTGCATAGACTGTAGCATATGCCAATGTAAAAGTGCAGAAAGTGCAGAGAATGCAAATATGAGAAAGTTGTGAAAAAGATTAATAATAATTGTTTAAATTTGCGAAAAATGTACACTATAAATTGTAGGGGTATGAGGATCACAAAAATACATATGTTGAATTTCAAGGGATTTGAGGATAAGGAAATTCAATTTAATGGAAATCTTACAGTTGCAATTGGAAATAATACAGCAGGTAAGACTACTTTGCTGCAGGCTGTACAGATAGGTTTAGGTGCTTATCTGCAATCGTTGCGTTCGTTGAGAGGTGGAAAGGCTTTTAGGAGAAATTTTGCAGAATCTGATAGATTCCTCAGGTATGATAGTGAGAAAAAGGATTATTTTCCTAATGTAGAATTGCCACGAATTTCCATTGAAGCTGAGTTTACAGAGACATATGGAAATGGTAATCATATTGAATTAGCGACGCGCCCCATTCATTGGTACAGAGAATTTACTAAAGCTGGCACTACAACGCATAATAGTGTTTGTGCAGGTGAATTGATTGAAGTTGTGGGTAAGATGGAGAAGCAGAGAGAAACTATTGATGCGGCTTCTGTCTTGCCTGTTGTTTTATCATTTGGTACAAACCGAATAGATGCTCAAGTTAAGACAGTGAGGAAGACCAAGGAAAGACAGCAAAGAATTGAAAAGGCTTATAAAGCGGCGTTGGCCGATAATAGAGTTGACTTTGCAAGTGCTTTGGACTGGTTGAGGAGATATGATAAGAATATACGTGATGAAAGAGAGTTTGAAGGGACAAGAGATGCATTTTATGAAGCTTTAACAAAGGCAATACCATCTTTAAGCGAGATTGATATTGACAATGGAGAGATTGAAGCAGTTGTTTCCATTAAAGGTAAAAAACCGGAGAGACATCATTATTCGTATATGAGTGATGGCTTGAAATCTATGATTAACATTGTTTCAGAGATTGCTTATAGATGTATTGAGTTGAATGGATTTTTGGGTAAAGATGCTATACGTAAGACTCCTGGTGTTGTATTGATTGATGAGGTGGATTTGTATTTACATCCAAAATGGCAGCAACATGTGCTAGCTGATATGAAAGAAGCTTTTCCAAATATCCAGTTTATAGTTACAACGCACTCTCCGTTTATTGTGCAGAGCTTGAGAGAGGGTGAATTGATTAGTTTTGATGAGAATACTTCAATAGAAGGCGCTCCATATAAAGAGGGTTTGGAGGATATTGCCAGTGGCAGAATGGGTATGGTAAATGAGATAAGAAGTAAGCGCTATAACGAAATGGTTGCTACGGCAACAGCATACTTTAAGGAATTGGATGAGGGAGATCCTAAAAAGGCCAAAGAACTGAAAGAGAAATTGAATAAGATTGAGGCTGAGTTTAGCGATGATCCTGCATATGTGGCTTTGATTAAGATGGAGTATAATTCTAAAAGTGTGAAATAATGAGACCGGTAAGTAAGAAGAAACCTGGTGATGAAGTAGAATTTATTACTTCCATGAACCGGAAGATTATTCATACGATCAAGGAGGATTATGATCCATATGGAACAGCTAAGGCCCCTCTGATAGCCAATTTAGGTTCATTTTGCTCATATTGCGAAGAACCAAGAAGTATTGGAGATATTCATGTTGAACATGTAAAGCCTAAAGATGTATATAAAGAGCTGAAAACAAAGTGGAATAACTTCCTATTGGCGTGCAATATTTGCAATTCCGTAAAAGGAGAAACAGATGTTGACTATAATAAAACTCATTTTCCTCATAAGGATAATACATTCCTTGATTTTGTATATGAAGCATCTGGAAGGGTAAAGTTGAATCCGACCCTTCCTGCAGATTTAAAAGAAGGTGCAGAAGGCCTTTACAATTTAGCAAAATTGGGTAGGGACCCATTTGGTGAAGAGGCAACGTCTGAACAAGATTTTAGATGGAAGCATAGATATGAATCTTGGAAACTTGCGGAGAAACTATTGGTAGAGTATGAGGATAAGAAGCATTCTGTTGAGGAGATTGTTTACTACGCTAATCTGAAAGGAAATTGGTCTGTATGGTTTACGGTATTTAAGGGAAAGGATGAGGTTAGAAAAGCTTTGATTGAAAATACTCCCGGGACCTGCGCAGAATGTTTTGATGCTGGTAATCATTACGAGCCGGTAAGAAGATAGATTTTTAATATAGGGAATTGGTAGTGCCGATTCCCTTTTTAATTATAGAAATAATGGCACAGTATTCTGAATTACTTAAAAACGTTCATAAGCAAATAGAGAAGATAACAGGGATAAGTGATACAATAAAATTTCCATCGTATGAAGATATTCTTACAGATAGTAGTGGGGCTTTGTTAAGAGTGGAATGGCATATTCACACATCGCTTAATTTCATACCAGAAATTCCTGAAAAGTTTGCTGATGGTAAAGAGCAAATAATGTTATATTTATCACAGAGAATCAGCGAGACAGGAAATTCTTTTGCTAAGGCAAAATATAATGAATGTATGTCATATATTACTAAGAGTAATACATATAAAAAGGCGGCTATTGATGAATATATTGAGTGTTTAAAAACTAGTATAGATAATAATAGCCCTAATATTGGTATGCTGGCAAAACATACAATAAAATTAGCAATGAATCAAAAGTATAGGGTTGAAGATATTAAATCAATATTGACATATGCACTTAATTCTACAAAAGTTGAGGATTTGACTAAAACCAGAATATTTTTAGAAGCAAAAGAAGAAAAATTTTTTAGAAGTTCTGAAGCTGTTAATTTTGATGAACGCTTTATTACTTTAGCTCTAAATTCTGTAGATAATATATGGAAGGAACATAACTTGAAATTAGCAGAGTATTATGCCCAGGCGACAGATAGTGAAAAACTGAAATATGTATATGAACTCTTGGGGGATTATAAAATGACATTGCTAATGGCTGATGATCCATCTAATTTATATGTTCCATTTCATAATGAGAAGAGATGCGAAGAAGCTATTGCATACTATAAAATTGCTAAATGTGATGAGAAAATACAAAATGTTTGGTTGATGCAGAATAAATTCAAAGAGAAGAAACAATACATCCCCTTACGCGTTGCTATTCCCCATAAAGATGAAAATATTAAGTTCTTAAATGCAGTTTTTGAATCTATTACGAAGAATAATACGGATATGATCTGTGTTTCTCTTATTACTGGAGCTGGATTGCCATATCCGTCTAATGAGCTTTTAAATAAGTATTTGGAGGAAAAACCAGAATTTTCATTGGTATTTAAATCAGTTCAAGAAGATGTTAATGGAAATCATAGAGAAATGAAAGATAACGCTCTTAAGTACGAAGCATATAACTATGGGATGGGAATAGTATGTGATTTAATATCGGATATAATTATAAAGAGTTGTAGAACCAGAAAAATCACCACTCGTAAGATTGTTGATTTTTTATCAACGAAAACAATGTTTGGAGTGACATGCTTTAAAGAAATTGGAGGGGAAAAGTATGAATATACTTGGCTGGAACAAGTTAGGTTTGGAATAGAATCTTTTATAAAACAATATAATAGAGTAATAGCAGGTAAGCAGGTAAATTGGAGCCAATGCGTAGATTCCTTATCAATTAAATTTGAAGGTATTTTACGTGATATGATTCAAATTAATGGTGGCGTGACAACAAAGTTGCAAAATGGAAATACAAGTGAAATAACTTTAGATGAAATCTTAAAAATGAATAAATCAAGTATTTCAAAGGCCTTTTATGCTAGTTTTAATGAGGATGATTTGAATTTGTTTAGATATGCTTTTTCTAGCAACGGGCATTGCTTGAATATAAGGAATGATGTTGCACACTCTTTTTACCTGCCCAAACATTACAATTGGAGGATTGCATTAATATCATTTTTGGCTCTGATAAGATTGGCAAAATTTGCCCCCAAAGAAAAGAATTTGTAAAATTTACCGCCACCCTTCTTTGAGTGTGGCGGCTTTTTAAGCAGACCAAATAGGAATTGGCGGTTATATTGGCCGGCTACACAGTATTAATTTTCTAATCTGGAAATCTTATCCTTCCTGATTAACCTCATCGGATTTAAGGGTAACTACCGCCATCATCTCACCAGATTTTTCACCGGTAACTGTATTCACAAAGAAATACTTCATGAACACTTTAGGCGCTGCAGAGGTAGGAACACCATGCTTGGCATCAAATGCAGCCTTAAGATCATACTCCTCAATGGCAGCCTCAAGCGGCTCTCCAATCTGCGAAGCCTTGCTGTATGCACGGCTGATACCATTTGACTGAGGGGCAGATGCCTGTACAATCAGTTTAAGGTTTCCTGGCTCTGTAGGCTCACTCTCAAGCTCAAATGTGAACTTGGTTGGAGTAAGACTGATCATAGCCTCTGCCGGAGCCTCAACACCCTGAAGAGTTGGAGGATTCTGCATAATGTCTCCACCACAAGTAACCACCCAATAGTTCAATCGCGTAAAAAGGTTAGCACCGGAGATCTTTGATGATGTACCCAACACAGACTTTCCTGCCTGAGTAAGGGCCAACGCATTCCACGCAAGAATCTGCGCATTGGTAAGGTTTTTCCAAGACTGTGTAAGCTGTTTGAAAACCGCTTTCACAGATGACTGGGCGGCAGTGCGTGCTGCTCCGCCATACCCACGGTTACGGATGTACTTTCTACCACGGCTCTTAGCTGCGGTTACACCCTTTGCTGAGCCCGACATTTCGTCAAAGGCGATTGAAGGAACGTACTTCATAGTTTAATAAATTTTAAGGGTTTAACAATATATAGTACTGAATATACTATCATTCCTATAATCATCCCGATGGCATATCCACCGGTCTTAATATTGAACTGCTGCCAACCTGTGAGAGGTTTCTCAACCTCAACAGTCTCTACAATTGTTCTGTCTCTGAATACAATACTATCTCTGTAAACAATCTCTTTCTGAATCTCTATCGGCTTCTGAACCGGCTTGGTCTCCAATGAATGTGACAGAATCCCATCCGAGACCTCTGCAGAAGACTTTGCAAACTCATTCTCTAGAAACGATATTGTATCCATAGTCTGCACTTTCTCCACAATTTGGGGAATCTCCACCAGTACAGTATCCTTTTCAAACACTGTAACCACCTCAACCCTGGTAGAAAGATTCTCAGATGGTGTAGCCTGCCTTGCAACAGAGCAGGCCACACACAATGCAGAGAATATAAAAAGAAGGAAGTGTTTCATAGTCTAATCCTGTTTATCTGCTTTCTTATGCAACTCCGCTTCAAACCTGTGAAACTTCACATCATAAGAAGCTTTAACACCTAAAATTGCCCCACACAACACCAACAGTTCACTCACAATGGAAACCGCCGAATATGTAATCTCGCCAAGCGGCTCAATGAAGAACAGGCACACCATAGCTATCAGAACTCCAAAACTGAAACTCGCTATTGCAAGACCACCTTGCAACCTTGTAATCTGTATGTGGGACATCTTTGGCATATCATCCATTTTTATTCGGTTATATCATCCAATACAAACCATCCGGTAAGGAACTTGCCTTCATTGGCAGAATTGTAATCATCCTGGACAGGGGTACAATTAACTCTCTGTCCAACAATATGACAAACACAAACTGGGGAACCCACCTCCTGATAATTCTCTGGAATAGCCAACACTGCGTAACAATCCATTGAATCCGGTAACTGAGGAATAGTGAACGAAAACTCCTTACCGATATTGGGAGCCTGGAACTTTTCAAACAAAAGTGTCATGAATCCCCATCTGTTATCCTTAATGATCAGCTGCTGATAGTAGCCAAAAGAATCAAGCTTGAAATTTCCACTCTCAGCTTCAACAGTCGGACGTACAACCTCATCCAAAACCATATCTGAACGCTGTCCCTTTACCACAAACCCACTGCAGAAGATTATCTGCAAACGTGCACTTGAATCAAAGCACCTGCAAGGCTCAATACAAATGGTATTGCAATCCTTTACCCAAGCCTTGAGCAATGTGGCATGCGGCATCTGGTTCTCAATATCCACCAGATACACCACAGCATTTGTACTCTTGTTTATCATAAGCCTTGGCACCTTTATCTCCAGCACCTGTGCTGCCAGGTATGCAGCATTTGCAGGGTCAAACTCAAATGCCCCATTAAGAACCACAAGAATCTCTTTCTGGAAATCCTTCAGCTGAATTTCACCAGCTCCAAAATTATTTGACAATGCAGTAATCATAATCCAATCAATTAATTACCCGCCAATGCGGTTGAGAAAATTTCATAATGTCTGGTCCCTATCTGTCCACCTCTGGCAGATGTAGTTACCTGTACATACCCACGATACTTATCTAATGAGATATAATTCTCTATTAACATTACCCTATACTTTCCATCCAAGCTGCGGACAGGATGAAGACACCTGCAGGCGTTTATCATATTTTTAGGATATTTGGCAAATTGCATTACCACTCCAGAACTGAATCCCGTACAATGCACTTTCATATTATTGGAAACAATCACAGAACCCGGAATAAGCTCAAAATCCAACTCCTCTATATACCCCTCATTTGCCCCACCTTCATAACGGGATTCCTTAAACTGCACCCTTGGAACATACTGCGCAGGGCCACTCTTACAAACTGAAGAAACTTTAAGACTCTCTCCGGTAAAACCGGTATTCACATCCAGGAACCAGCACTCCAAATAGTACTTCTGTCCGGCAACAGGTGTAATCCCGAAAGTATCCGTATAGAGGGCAGTTATATCCGCATCACCCCAATCAGGCAAAATTCCAGGAGCAACCACAACTGTTTTGCTCCATCCGCTAGAAGTACCGGGACTCTGCGCAGTGGACATCTTCACAACCAACCTATAAGAATCAGAAGGGACCTCAAGACCGGTGAATATCACCACATCGGAATAAATCCACAACTCATCATACGCCACTGCAGGAACATCTGCTTTGTAAACAGGAGCATCCTCCAGCAATGGCAAACCAAGCATTGCACGGTTGGAATTGATTCTCACAAATGCATTATGGGCAGTAAGAGTTGCAGAATGGCCTAAAGAAGAAGCACCTTTAAGATGACTGGCCAAAACCTCCCAAGCCATCATTTGGGAATCAGAAAGCTGCTTATATGCCCGGGAGATTTTAGACAGTTTATTTCGTGTGACAGCCTGAGCAGGAGTCACTATCTTGCTATGTTGAGCTCTATGGGAGAGTATATTTCTACCATTAACATTTCTTGCGGTAACATCCTTTGCAGTACCTGCAAAATCGTTAAATGCTATTGAAGGCTTTACTATCATATTCACTTATATGCTTAGCAGCCTCTGATTCCATTACAAATATAGTAATTATTTGTGTATTTGCATAATATATTATTTATCTAAAGTATTACTTTATGTAAATTTGCATAAAAATAGAGATTCACCATGCCAAAATACCATCCAAACAGCAGATTTTCCGATTGCTACTCATCAGTAGGCAACATCACATTCTACCACCGTAACGGAGAATGCTACTACAAGACAAAACCTAACCCAACCTTCCCTGGCACTCCAAACCAGATAGACCAACTGTGCGTCCATAGAAGAGCCATCAGAGCCTGGGAAGAACTCTCTCACGAAACACAACTCCAATGGAACGCACTGGCAAAAAATGTCAAATCCAAACGTCCACCCTTCAACGCCGACACACACATCAGCGGATACAACCTTTTCGTATCTGCATACCATGGTCTGGCATCCATAGGAAAAGAATCCACACCAGTCCCAGATCAAATACCATCCTTCCCACAAGTACACCTGGAATACAAAACCTCAACCCTCAAAAAAGGAACAGATCTGCAGATAACATTTGAAGCAGCCACAACCATTGACACATTCAACAACTACACACTGATTGGGAAACTGCAGATAACCAAGCCTGGCTACAGACCAAACACAGGCAAATACCGCAATTACATCCCAACAATCACCCAATCCGGCGACAAAACACACTTCACTTTCACACTATCCAACCAGAACGAAGACAAAAGCATCACCAGCATCCACCTAAAGCACTTTCTGGTACACACCTCTACCGGTTACAGAACACCAGAACAATATCTTACAACCATAGTATCCCCTAATAACACCTAAAGGGTGTTAAAAAGGCACACCACCCTATAAGTCTTAAACACATAGTTACCTCCTAAGGACTAACAGCATCAATTCAACCAGGTATCCCAACACTGGTATATATATTTATCGGCACCAACCGCTCCCTGCGGGGTACACAGACAATCACCCTACAAAAGCACAAGCGGGAAAACCTCCACAGGCTCGAACATTTTGTCGGCAGACACAAATGTCGAGCAGGCAAGCCCCATTGGGGCGCGGCAGCCGGGGGAGTTTGTGACCGGAGGGAACAATCTCCCCGTCCTTGGGCCCCGGTTTGTGAGGGAAGGGGCAGCTGACCTGACAAAACGGGAAAAAGCCCCAAGTAACCCCACTGGCGAAGCCAGTACCGAGCCGGAGGTGCACTTTTTCTTTGCAGCCACTTGTGGATGCAAGGTAAAAGGGTACACGCAGGCCTGCAGCTGTGCTGCTAAGGATGGCAAGCCAAAATACTTTTGGCCTCCATTCTGGCACAAAGGTTCCCATCTGCCACACCAAAAGTATGGAGCTTCCCGACGGGCCTGGAGGCCGTAGGCCCCTGAGGGAAGCGACTGCTTGACAGCCGCCTCGTCTCTGCGATATAGAACCAAAAAAGTTCACTCTACCACCGTACCCGCTATTTATACATAATCTTGGTTGTGTGATGAAGGCACAGCGAAGCTCTTGCCGGGAATCACACAACTACCAGGAAGATTATGTTAACATAGCGAAAATGAACCACTGACGTTCCCTTTACCACCTCAATGAGCAGAGACGTTCATTAAACACCAGGTGGAGTCTTAAACTGATTTGGGGGAGAAAAATGCGGAGGAAACGTAGAACGGTTGCCCCATTTATAGGGCAACAGGGCGCAGTGACCGCATTTTTTGGAGGAAAAGCAGCTTAAGTCTCCACGCCATCTATTGTGTGTGTGCTGGGTGGCATTCCTCCGAAATACTGAGAATTTGTGGCGTCAAAAGAACATTCTGATGTTGTAGGCAACTCCGCACCGAAGGTGCTATAAAAAGAAAGAGGTGTGTTTACAAACTGCTTGCAGCTTGTAAATCACACTTCTGATTCCTCTCTGCACATTAAGGGCAAGTCTTCTGACAGCTCTGCTGGCTGAAGTCTTGACCGGGCGTTTATAAAACTCTCAACACTGTTGTGACAATTTCAATGCACCCATTTTGCTACGGAGCACTGTAGGCAAGTGTGTTGTTCTGTGGGAGTGGTGCGAGTGATAAGGGAGTGACTGCTCTGCAGGCATCTCCCAAATGAGTACCACGGGAGCAACAACACTCTTGCCATCCACCAAATATATAACAGGTTGCTGAGTGTTGTTGTGTAATGAGCGGAGCACTTTAGTGCGCAGAGATTGGAACAACATAAACTGAGCAACGCCTTTAATTTCTAAATCCGAACAATAGTGTTCGATTTTGAACACTATTGTTTGGGTATATCCCCTATGTATCAATTATTTATCTATTTGGCAGAGAAATTGCTTTTTCCGGCATGTAATGGTAAGGAACCGTCGAGATGAAGATAATAATTTGGAAATTATGGATAGAGAAATAAGTAATGAAGTAAAAAAACGTGCATTGCAGAAAAGGATACTGAAATATTCTTTGTTTGTGGGATGTATATTGGTTGCATTAGTGGGAATTGTTATATTTTCACAGAAAAGTGTAGAGGCTGAGTATTTGGAGTTTTATAAAGTTGATAGAGGAAGTATTGAGATTAGTGCTTTGGCAAGTGGAGTGGTGGTGCCTGTGTTTGAACAGGTGATAAATTCTCCAATCAGCAGCAGGATTATGGAGGTGTATTGCCAGCAGGGAACATTGGTTGAGGCTGGTACACCTATTCTAAAGCTTGATTTGCAGAGTACTGAAACCGAGTATATGAAATTGCTGGATGAAGAGAAGATGAAAAGGTATCAGCTGGAGCAGTTGAAGGCCAATAATGAAACTGCGCTAAGTGATATGGAGATGAAACTGCAAGTTAAGGAGATGTCTTTGAGCAGGCTGGAGGTGGAATACCGTAATGAGAGGTATTTGGACAGCATTGGTTCCGGCACTACAGACAAGGTGCGTCAGGCACAGTTGGCTTTTGAAACTGAGAAACTGGAGCTGCTGCAGTTGCAGAAACAATATGAGAATGCTCAAAAAGTTAAAGAGGCCGATTATAAGGTTAAGGAACTGGAGTATCAGATTTTTTCAAAGAACCTTTCGCAAATGAAGAAGACTCTTGAGGATGCAGCCATAAAGGCCCCAGCCAAAGGGATTCTAACTTTTGTTAACAGTCAGCTTGGCGCTCAGATAGGAGCAGGATCACATATAGCTACTCTTTCTGATTTAAGTACATTTATGGTTGAAGGTGAGATATCAGACAGGTATTTGAACAAATTAGAGACAGGCAGCAAAATAAGGATTGATCTCAATGGGGATGCCAAGAGTGGAAGGATAAACAGTGTCAATCCACTATCGCAAGACGGAATGGTATCTTTTACAGTATTATTGGATAATCCGGCAGAAATGGGATTGCGTTCAGGCCTTAAAGGAAATATCCATATTCTGTTGAATGAGATGCAGAATACATTGAGAATAAGCCATAAGTCATTTTATGTAGGTAATGGTGATTATAAATTATATGTGAAGACTAATGACAACAAACTTGAACTGAGAGAAGTTAAATTAGGGGATTCTGGATACAATTATATAGAAGTTATGCAGGGGTTGGAAGAAGGTGATGAAGTTGTAGTATCAGATATGGCATCCTTTAAGGGAGAGAAGACATTAAGAATAAAATAAAAACTTAACGCATATGATAAAAACTCATTTTAAACAAGCCTGGAATATAATAAAGCAGAACAAGCTGTTCAGTTCCATATATGTTGCAGGGACAGCATTGTCAATAGCTCTTACTATGACAATATTTGTTATCTATTATGTAAAGATTGCTCCTATCTATCCAGAATACAATAGAGGGAGAACCCTTTGTCTGAAATATCAACAAAGTGTTGTATATCAGACAGACTCAACAGGTAGAGAGAAAATAGTTAGAGTACATACAAACGGCACTAACTACAGTTTTATAAATGGCATACTATCCAAAATAGATGATGTGGAGGCGTCAGCAGCCAGGGTAATGTTACGTCAGAATATTACAACTCAAGATAAGCAATTTATTAAAGATGTGCCTGTCTCTGCTGTAAATACAGATTTTTGGAAAGTCTTCACTTTTGAGTTTTTGGATGGAACTCCATTCTCGGATGCAGACATGGTAAAAAATCCTAAAAGTATCATAATATCTTCAGATTTTGCCAAAAAATTGTTTGGAAACACTAACGTGGCAGGTGAATGGGTAAAGTTGGGGATTGATGAGAATGAGTTCCAAATCATTGGTGTAGTAAAAGGGACATCGGCACTTACCCTTAACTCTTACTCCGATATATATGTTCCAATTACAAAATACGTAAATACAGATTTGCCGTTTACTATAAACAATGCTCTGGGCAACTGTGAAATTTATTTTACAGTTAAAAATAATAAACAGAAACAAGTTATTGGGGAAATAGAAGAGTATATAAATAAAGCCAACACCGTTGCAAAATCTGAAGCAAAACATGGGGGTACCAATAACAACAGGTGGAATGAGCTTAAGGTTGAAGGTGCAGTTAAACCTTATTGGAAAAGTGAAATTGTCAATGGCTCTATAGATAAGCCAATATGGGATATAATGAAGGGAATATTGCTGCTTATAGCATCTGTACTTATAGTTCCTGCGATAAATTTAAGCAGTATGATAAGCAGCCGAATGGATGAACGAAGGGCGGAAATGGGAATCAGGTTGGCTTTTGGAGCTACAAAGGGAACTATCATAAAACAAGTTTTGTGGGAGAATCTGCTGCTCACTTGTATTGGAGGCGCTTTTGGATTGCTGCTTACATATATTCTGGTGTCGGCAAGTACAGAATGGATCTTTACCTTATTTGACAGTAGAGGCAGTGTAAACTTCCTGTTTGACACTTCTTTGAATGTTGATATGTTGTTTAACCCATATATTTTTATGGCAACATTCATTATATGTTTGATAATAAATATAGTATCAGCAATTCTGCCTGCAAAATGGTCTTTAAGTGATACTATTGTGGAGCAGTTGAATACAAAAAATTAACAACTATGATAAAAAATGTACTTAAACAGATGTGGTACCAGCGCAAACAAAACGGCTGGATACTTATAGAGTTGATAATTATTGCTTTCTTTCTGTGGAGAGCCATAGATCCCATTTTTATATTCAACAGATTTGACAACTTTGAAAAGGGACATAAATCAGAAAGGTCATATGTAATAGACTTGCTTTACCAGAATCCTGATCCGAACAGACAACAGAGTGATGAAGCAAAAGCAAAAGATTATTACAGGTTAGTTGACATGGTGAAACTACATCCACAAATAGAGGATGTCTCAGCAGCCAAACAGAATATGTACCCTGGAGGAGCAGGACAAAGAGTACCGTATACATCAAAACAGGTTCCGGCATGGAATAACAATACTTTGCTTACAATATATCAGGGACATGCCAACTTTGCCCAGAACTTCTTGAATGTTATAGGATTTGAAGATGTGAAAACAGGAATGACACCAGTAATTGACACCCGCCTCCCTATTAGAGGAATTTGTTACTTGTCAGAAACCGCCGCTGCAAACCTTTTCCCAAATGGCGAAAATCCAATTGGGCAATCATTATGGAGCGGACACGACTCTATAAAAGTTGCCGGCATCATTAAAGATGTAAGAACAATGTACGGAAAGTTGTCTCCTATGATTGTAAGATTCCCGTTCATGAAGAATGAGTATGACAAGGCGGATGTTTATGATATAATCCTAAAAGTTAAACCTGAAGTTGATCTTATAGATTTTGAAAAGAAATTCAGAACTGATTTCCTTCCAACTTTAAAATCCGGGGCTTTCTCAGTAGGACAATTTGAATCAATGGATTCACTTTATGAAATTGGAAGCAAGGTGAGAGGTGTAGACTCTCAAAAGAAATTGAGGTATATCTTGAGCGTGTTCTTCATTTGCTGTGCATTTTTTGGTATAACCGGAACATTCTGGATAAAATGCAATAAGCAGCGCTCCCAAATAGGATTGTTGCGGGCAATGGGCAGTACAAAAGCAGGAATAATTAAAAAATTCACCATAGAGTCCGGAGCTCTTGTAACGGTTGCATATATAATTGCACTCATTCCCCTTGCTGCAATTATAGTATTGAACAATGAATTTGATATGGGTACAAACTCCTTTAAATGCTATATAAATAATTCATCACCATACATACACGAGAGATTCCTTCCACACTTTGCAATTGTATCACTGATCACATATGCAATCCTGATGGCAACTGCATTTATAGGAACATACATTACAGCGCACAAGTACTCAAACTTGCAGCCTTCAGAGGCATTGAGGGATGAATAGTTTCTTCCCGACAATCAATACATTTACAAACAAAACTAAAAATTACAGATATGGCACTTATAACATTGAAAAATATAAACAAAGTTTACAGAACAGATGAGATTGAAACCCAGGCACTGGAGAATGTGAATATTGAGGTGCAGAAAGGGGAATTTGTGAGCATTATGGGACCGTCGGGATGTGGAAAATCCACATTGCTGAATATAATAGGTCTGCTGGATGCTCCTACAGAAGGCAGCATTGTCATCAACGGAGAAGATGTGCAGGGGATGAAGGATAAAGAACTTTCTGCCTTCAGGAACAGGAATCTTGGGTTTGTGTTCCAGAGTTTTCATCTGATTGGTTCGCTGAATGTGCTTGATAATGTGGAGCTCCCTCTGCTTTACAGAAATATGCCGGCAAAAGAGAGGACCCGCCTGGCCAAGGAGATTCTGGAGAATGTGGGGTTGAGCCACAGGATGTACCATTTCCCTTCACAACTGTCGGGAGGACAATGCCAGAGGGTGGCAATTGCCAGGGCTGTTGTGGGGAATCCTGAGATTCTGCTTGCCGATGAGCCTACAGGTAACCTTGATTCAAAAATGGGTGCAGAAGTTATGGATCTGCTGCACAAGTTGAATAAGGAGGATGGGCGCACTATTGTTATGGTTACCCATAACGAGGCACAGGCCAAGCAGACAGACAGGATTATCAGGTTCTTTGACGGCAGACAGGTTGAGTAAATGAGAACTGTAAATTACATAACAGTTGTAGTGGCAATGCTTTGTGCTTTGCAGCTTTATGGCACGCCCCGTACCGTTACGTTGAGTGAGGCTATAGAGCTTGCAAAGGTGCAGAGTGTGGATGCTGCAGTGGCAATTAATGAGTTGAGGGCTGCATATTGGGAATACCATACTTTTAAGGCTGATATGCTCCCCGAGGTGAATTTTTCTGCATCATTGCCAAGTTATAACCAGAACTATACCACTTACCAGCAGGCGGATGGAAGTTACACTTATGTAAGGAACAACTATCTGGGGATGAATGGGGAGATTTCAATTAACCAGAATATTCCGTTTACAGGAGGTTCAATTTCGCTGAATACCTCTTTGAATTATCTGAGGCAGTTGGATTCAGACAAGGGGGGCAGGTTTATGACTATCCCTTTTGCAATTACCTGGAACCAGCCAATTTTTGGGGTAAACTCCATGAAATGGGAGAAGAAAATTGAGCCGGTGAAGTATCGTGAGGCACAGGCAAAATTCCTTAGCCAGATGGAGGAGGTGACAATGCTTGCCATAAATTATTATTTCAATTTGTTGCTGGCGCAGGAGAATGTGGAGATTGCTACCCAAAACCTCAATAATGCCCAGAAACTTTATGAGGTGGCCAAAGCCAAAAGGAAGATGGGGCAGATAAGTGAGAATGACCTGCTGCAGATGGAACTGAATGTGCTGGATTCAAAAGCCGAATTTACAGACAACGAAAGCCAGCACAAGAGTGCAATGTTTAAGTTGCGAGCTTTTCTGGGCTTGGATGAGGAGACAATAATTGAGGCTGTTATACCTGAGAATGTGGTATGTGGAGTGTTGGAATACGAGGATGTGCTTCAAAAGGCATTGGATAACAATTATTTTTCAAAAAACATTATGCGCAGACGTTTGGAGGCTGAGTATAATGTAGCAGCCACAAAGGGAAATTTACGCAGTATAACACTGTTTGCGCAAGTGGGATATACCGGAACTGACCAGTTGCTGGAGCAGGCATATTCAAATCTTAAGAATAACCAGGTAGTTCAAGTTGGATTGAAAATTCCAATTCTGGATTGGGGAAAGAGGCGTGGGAAGGTTAAGATGGCCCAAAGCAATTATGAGGTTGTGGAGAGCAGGATAAAACAGGAGACCATGAACTTTAACCAGAATATATTTATACTGGTGGAGCAGTTCAACAATCAGAAGGCCCAAATGGAGAATGCAGAAGCTGCAAACCGTATTGCCCAAAAGAGGTATGATACCAATGTTGAGACTTTTCTCATTGGTCGCATCTCCACTCTTGATTTGAATGATTCCCAAAGCAAGAAAGATTATGCCAAGCAGAATTATATAAATGAATTGTTCTACTACTGGTACTACTATTATCAGATAAGGGGTCTTACATTATGGGATTATGAGAATGAAAAAGAGATTTATTTAGACTTGGATGATTTTATGTAATTTTGTTCTGTTATGATACTGGTAATTGATGATGATAGTGCAATAAGGGCATCACTCAAACTGTTGTTAAAGAGAAAAGGGTATGAGGTAGTTGCTGTTCAAGGGCCTGCGGAGGCTCTGGAAATTGTGCGTAATACAGCACCTGAACTTATTCTTATGGATATGAACTTCTCTTTTTCAACTAAAGGTGAGGAGGGGCTTGAATTATTAAAGAAAGTGAAGATATTCCAGCCAAATGTGCCAGTCATCTTCATTACAGCCTGGGGAACCATAAACCTTGCTGTAGAGGGGATGAAACAGGGAGCAGTGGATTTCATCACCAAACCTTGGGACAATCTGGTGCTGCTGCAAAGGATAGAGACCATTCTGCAACTGACATCAGGCAAGCCAGACAGCCCATCTCTTCCCGACAAATTTGACCGTAGCCACATTATTGGAAAAAGCCCTGCCCTTACAAATGTGCTGGATACAGTAAGGAGAATTGCCAGGACAAATGCATCAGTACTTATAACTGGAGAGAGCGGTACAGGAAAGGAACTTATTGCAGAGGCTCTGCACCGCAACAGTCTACGCTCTGCAAATCCATTTGTAAAAGTGAATTTGGGAGGCATTTCGCAATCTTTGTTTGAGAGCGAGATGTTCGGGCACAAGAAAGGGGCTTTTACCGATGCCTTTGCAGACAGACAGGGGCGTTTCACTATGGCCGATACCGGTACAATCTTTTTGGATGAGATTGGAGACTTGGATTTGAACTGTCAGGTAAAGCTGCTGAGGGTATTGCAGGAACAGACATTTGAGCCGCTGGGGGAGAGCAAACCAAGGAAAGTGAATGTAAGGGTTATAAGTGCCACCAATGCAGATCTGAAAAAGATGGTGCAGGAGAAACATTTTAGGGAGGATCTGCTGTACAGGATAAATCTGATTACAATACATCTTCCGGCTTTGCGTGAAAGGGTGGAAGATATTCCACTGCTTGCACAATATTTTGCAGATGAAATGTGCAAGGCAAACTCACTTGGAAAGGTTGGGTTTACCAAAGATGCTCTTGATTACCTTGCAACTTTGCCATATCCCGGTAATATAAGGGAACTGAAAAACCTTGTGGAGAGATGTGTGCTTATAAGCGGTAAGGATATGCTGACAGCAGATGATATTAAGGCCCAATATGAAACTGCCGCTGGCACTGGCAGTATACAATTGCAGGGGCTTTCATTAGATGAGCTGGAGAAAGCTTCTATAATTGAGCATCTGAACAAATTCAACAATAATATCTCACAGGTTGCTGAGGCTCTGAAAATTAGCAGGGCTGCCCTGTACAGGCGTATGGAGAAATACAATATAAAACGCTGACTTTATGAATATTGCCCTTATAATAATTGCTGCTCTTGCACTGGTTTGCATATGCCTGGTTTTTCTGTATATCAGAAAGGTTAAGGCTATGAATATAATTATAAGGGGAGTGGATCTTATAAAAGAGCAGGATTTTGGGAGCCGTCTGTTACCGGTTGGGCAGAGCGATGCAGATAAAATCATCTCCCTTTTCAACAGAATGATGAGTCAGCTTAAGGAGGAGAAACTCAAACTCAAAGAGCAAGATTATCTGCTTAACCGTCTTATTGAGAACTCCCCGATGGGTGTGGTTATACTGGATTTTGATGAGCGTATATCCCTTGTGAATGAGGTTGCTGTGGAATTTTTGGGGATGCAGGAAATTGTCGGGAAGAAAATTGTGGAACTGGATTCTATTCTTGCCAGGGAGATTGAGAAGATTCCTCAGGGGGAACAGACAATTGTTAAGGTTTCCAATTTTGCTGTTTACAGGTGTTCCAAGTTAAGTTTTATGGACAGAGGTTTTATAAGGCCGTTTGTGCTTATTGAAAATATTGCTGCAGAACTTATGGAGGCAGAGCAGAATGCTTACGGAAAGGTGATTAGGATGATGGCTCACGAGGTTAACAATACAACTGCCGGGCTTATTACCTCATTAAATGTTTTGCAGGAGAGTATTGCAGATATTCCTGATATGGAGGATGCTCAGACAACATTGGTTGCTTCTATTGAGAGGTGTCAGAGGATGAACAGTTTTGTGGGGCGTTTTGCGGAGGTGGCCAGAATTCCGGAACCCCAATTGCACAATGAAGACCTTAACGCCTGTATAGTTGCGTGCAAATGGTTCCTGGAGAGTTTGTGTGCAGAAAAGGGCATTTTACTAGAACTGAATCTGTGCAAGGAAAACCCTTTTGTGATGCTGGATGCTGCCTTGTTTGAGCAGGTGCTGGTAAATATCATAAAGAATTCCGTTGAAAGTATAACCAGTGATGATGGCAAAATTGTTATTGCCACATCTGTAAATTGCGGTACTGTATCTATTGATGTTTCAGATAACGGCTGCGGTATCTCTACAGATGCCGCCCAACAACTTTTTACCCCATTCTTTACCACAAAACCCCAAGGTCAGGGTCTTGGACTCACTTTAATACGTGAAATCCTTACCAAACACAAGTGTACTTATCAACTCCACACCGGCGCCGACAAACTGACTCATTTTAAGATTATGTTTTAATCTTTATTAAAACAGATATACTTTCTCAACAATATTGTGCTGTGGCAGCGTATCTATATGCAGCCAGGTTACATTCTTTTCCATTCTTATTGGGTATGGCAGCAGATGAGCATTTTGGATGATTTTATTTCTGGCTTCCTCAGCAGTGAGTCCACGGACTGTGAAATCGCCGGCTTTACCTAAGATGTGAGCCGAGAGGTAAAGGCTTTGTTTGTTGGACACAATGGGGCAAAGATTGCATCGGAGTCCGCGTTGGTTGAGGTTGGAGGTGTTGCAATACATTGGAGCTGCTAAGATTTGTTCTCTGATAACAAGTAGTGTTTCCAGGTAGCAGGTAGATAGGAATTGCCAAGCATTTTCTCCATACCTTTGGTATGTGTGCGGACAAACGAGTTCTTTTACTTTAAAATATTGCTTGAGTGCTGTGATAGTTTCGGATCTGGACATAGTTGTGGTTTATGTGCCAATTCCTGGGGTAAAGGTAGGGAGAAAAGTTGAGAAATATTTTATCTTTGTGATAAGATTGCTACAAAGCAATTCTTATTTACGTCACGCCCTGAAGCTGTTCAATATGGCTTCAGGGTTTTTATTTAAAAATGTGGGTACAATGTGGGTACATTTTAGTGCTTTGAAATAATAAACCCTCTCTATAGCGATGTATAGAGAGGGTGATTGTGGAGATGGGCGGACTCGAACCGCCGTCCAAACATAGCATCCGAATGCTTTCTACACGCTTAGTCTGCGCTTGGTTTTCGAGCCAGGACTGTCGGCAGACAAACCATCCTGACCTTATCCTCTAAATCTTAGGACCCTATAGAGGAGTCGGGATCCGCAGTCTCCTTAATTGATACCCCGGGTGCTGTTCGAAGAAGACAGAGGAACAGCGGGATACTCGTCGGCGCAGCCCTTGGCGGCGCGGATTAAGCGAACAAGCTTGGCTTATTACGCAGCGAGTGCATAGTTGTTGTTGCCAGTTATAGGCTTGGGACCGGATTAACGAGCGCCTTCCCAGGCTCGACGTGCTTACAAACCGATGTCTTATGCTGTCAAAACCAAAACATCCCCTTGTAATATATTTTGCAAAGAAATACAAAAACAAATCAAATGCCAAATTATTTGCGTTCAGGATAACTGATACGCGCATGGTAGATCTGTGCCAACTGTTGTTTGAAAATGGTCTTTACGGTCGTAATATCCCTGATAGAGATATTCGCCTCCAGCAGCTGCGAATCGGACAGACGCACACCAATGATCTTGTCAACCAAAGCCGAAACACTCTCATAGGAATAGTCCTTCAACGAGCGGGACGCAGCTTCTACGGCATCTGCCATCAGAACAATGACCTGTTCCCGGGTTCGGGGCAATTGTCCGTGATACATGAACGCCTCCTTGTTTTCCGGATCTCCTCCCTGATTGCAATAGGTATTGTAGAAATAGGCGGTCAGCGTCTGCGCATGGTGGGTCAGAATAAAGTCCGTGACCTCTTTGGGCAGTTTGTATTTTCGGGCGATTTCCATACCGTCATCCACATGCCGGATGATCTGCGCTGCACTTTCCATCGGAGTCAGATTCGCATGGTAGTTGATATTGGAAGCCTGATTCTCAATGAAGCACTGAGGATTGTTCATCTTTCCGACATCGTGGTACAAAGCACCGGCGCGCACCAAAAATACATTTCCGCCAATTTCCCGTACAGCAGCCTCGGACAGATTCGCCACTTGCAGACAATGTTGGAAAGTACCGGGAGCCTTGCGGGACAACTCCAGCAGGAGCTTACTATTGGTATTGGTGAGTTCCTTAAGGGTGGCATCCGAAACAAACGAGAATATCTTCTCGAACAGATAGACCAACGGATAAGCTGCCACAATCAGGAATCCATTCAGAATACAGAAAAGAATGATCTCATAACTTACGGTATCCAAGGTCCCCTCAATGGTCAGCCGGAAGGCAAGGTAGCAGACCACCAGGCCCAATACGGCAAACGTGGCATTGAGGAACTGGAGCCAACCGCCATTGAAATGACGGAAGCAGAGGATGCCGATGGCTCCTGACAGCAAATTGGCCACATACAATTCCAAACCTTGAGCCGGCAGAATCAGCAACGGCAGAATCAGGATGGAATAGGTTCGGAAAGCAAAACCCGCCGGATAAAATGACACCAGATAAAGGGCAAAAACCGTGTAGGGTATCAGGTAAGGCGTATAAGGGTTGCGACCTACTGCAAAAATGGTAACCAGAAAAGAGATACAGAACAACAACAGAATAAAATGCAGATTATTGCGCTGTTGAAACATGTCCTTCTCTGCATAGAACATCACCAGGAACAGCAGGAACAGCAATATGAGCAGTATGGCCGAGTGGCCGATCCACAGGACCCAGCGCTCACCGCTCAAGCCGATGCTCTGCTCGTACTCGGCTTTGTAGGAATCCAACAATTGCTCAATCTGAGGAGTAACCGTTTCCCCTTCTGTCACAATGAGCTGGCCCGTATAACACATTCCCTTGGTAGGAGAGATGTAATCAATGGCTTCTTTGTGCAACAGCTCCGTACGCTTCTGATCGTACACCAGATTGGCTTGTATCAATTTATGATCGACAAGCGCATTGACCAGACTGTCGGCCAGCATCGGATCCACCTGATCGGATAGCGAAAACCGAAGGTACATAGGCACGGTCTTTTCGTTGTAGACCTCGGCACAGGGCACCTCGGACAGGTTCCGGTCCCGCAGCATCACGATCATCGGATAGTCCGACTCATTGCTCAAGGGAGGGAGCACACCTTTGTCATAGATGTGCCCCACCGCTTGATTCATGATTTCTATACACTTGCCATCCAGCGAAAGAGAGTCCATCCACAGATTGAGCTTCTTCATCTGATCCAACACAATCTCCCGGTCATAGCGGAAAACCGGAAGAAGCTGTTCGGCGGCCGCATCGACCTCCTCCAGAATTTCAGCCTCGGTCTTCAGGATCGGAAAATCGATCGGAGCGATCAAAGTTTCATACATCCACGGTCTTCCTCGCTGATAGTCGTACTTGAAGCGCAATTCCATCGGATAGAAGAACAACACCAACAGAAATGCGATCGCAAACGCGACATAGACCTTCGGATTCTTGATACTCTTAAATCGGGTGGACATGGCTTGATGGCTTAGTGACTTTAAGACAGATTAAAGGATAGCACGGTCCTGGATCTGATCGGAATCGTAGTAACCTTTGGCCAGCTTTTCTTTGATTTCAGAGAAAGCATTCAAGGTGTATTCAACATCTTCCAGCGTATGCACCGCTGTCGGGATGATGCGGAACATGATGACATCTTTCGGCACCACCGGGTACACCACAACCGAGCAGAAGATATGATAGTTTTCACGCAGGTCAACCAGAATGTTGGTTGCTTGAGGCACCGTTCCGTGGATGAACACCGGGGTTACACAAGCTTCTGCCAAACCGATATCAAAACCTCTTTCACGGAGTCCGTTTTGCAAAGCACGGGTAATTACCCACAGTTTTTCACGCAACTGATCCCCTTCCTTGCTGCGGATGATTTCCAGACGTTTCAAACAACCTTCCACAATCGGCATCGGGAGTGATTTTGCATAAATTTGAGAACGCAGGTTGTAACGCAGGTAGTTGATGATGGATTTGGGACCGGCCACAAAACCACCGATACAAGCCATGGATTTTGCATAAGCACCAATGTACAGGTCAATGCCGTCCATCACACCGAAGTGTTCAGAAGTACCGCGGCCATTGGGGCCCATTACGCCGAATCCGTGTGCATCATCAATCAGAATCCGGAAATTGTATTTTTTCTTCAGGGCAACGATCTGATCCAGGATCCCCAGGGCTCCGGTCATGCCGTATACACCTTCGGTGATCAACAGGATACCGCCACCGGTTTCTTCACACAATTTGGTGGCACGTTGCAGGGTCTTTTCACATTTCTCTATATCGTTGTGGGGATAAACCATCCGTTTACCCATGTGCAGGCGGCAACCGTCAATCAGACAAGCGTGTGCTTCCGAATCGTAAACGATTACGTCGTGACGGGTCAACAAAGCATCAATGGTGGAAACGATGCCCTGATAGCCGAAGTTGAACAGGAATGCATCTTCCTTTTGCTCGAAATCAGCCAGTTCGCGTTCCAGTTTTTCGTGCAGAGCAGTCTGACCGGACATCATTCGGGATCCCATCGGATAAGCCAATCCCCAACGGGCGGCTGCTTCTGCATCCACACGTCTGACTTCCGGGTGGTTAGCCAGGCCCAAATAGTTGTTCAAACTCCAGCACAACACTTCGTGTCCGTTAAACACCATTCTCGGTTGAATTTCTCCTTCCAGTTTCGGAAAAGCATAATAACCGTGTGCTCTTTGACGATATTGTCCCAACGGACCACCTTCGTCATGACTGATTCTATCAAAAATATCCGTCATAGGTAATTAATTTTAGGATTGTTAATAGTATATCTTCTAGTTGGATTATGCATCTACATTCGCATACTTCGCATTTGCTTCGATGAATTCGCGACGAGGCAGCACATCGTCTCCCATCAGCATGGAGAAGATCCGGTCTGCTTCGGCAGCATTTTCAATGGTCACCTGCTTCAAAAGACGGGTTTTCGGATCCATGGTAGTATCCCGAAGTTGAACTTCATTCATTTCACCCAAACCTTTGTAACGTTGCACCTCAACGCCCTTGTCTGAACCAGAAGGATTGAGTTCCGCAATAGCGGACTTACGTTCATCTTCGGTCCAGCAGTAGATTTCGCGGTTACCCTTCTTGACCCGATACAAAGGAGGAGTGGCAATGTACACATAACCATTCTTGATCAGATCCTGCATATAGCGGAAGAAGAACGTCAGGATCAAGGTTGTAATGTGGCTTCCGTCCACGTCGGCATCGGTCATGATAATCACCTTATGGTACCTGAGCTTAGTCATGTTCAAGGCTTTGCTGTCTTCTTCCGTGCCTACGGTCACCCCTAATGCCAGGTAGATGTTACGAATGGTATCACTCTCGAAGATCTTGTGGTCCATGGCCTTTTCCACATTCAGAATCTTACCGCGCAAGGGCAGGATCGCCTGATAAGTCCGGTCGCGTCCGGTCTTGGCCGTACCGCCTGCAGAGTCCCCTTCGACCAGGAACAATTCACAATTTTCCGGATTACGGTCGGAACAGTCCGCCAGTTTACCCGGCAAGCCGGCTCCCGACATCACCGTCTTTCGTTGTACCAGATCCCGGGCCTTACGGGCAGCATGACGGGCTGTAGCCGCCAGGATCACCTTTTCCACAATCTGGCGTGCATCCTTGGGATTTTCCTCCAGATACACTTCCAATGCCGCCTTGGTTGCCTGGGAGACTGCCGCATCCACTTCGCTGTTACCCAACTTGGTCTTGGTCTGTCCTTCAAATTGCGGTTCGGCCACCTTCACCGAAATGACCGCGGTCAAACCTTCACGGAAGTCCGACGCATCCAGATCAAACTTGAGTTTGGAAAGGAATCCGTTCTTTTCCGCGTAAGATTTCAAGGTCGAGGTCAGACCACGACGGAAACCGGTCAGGTGCGTTCCTCCTTCTATGGTATTGATGTTATTGACGTAGGAATGGATGTTTTCGGTAAAAGCCGTATTGTACTGCATGGCAATCTCAATCGGAATACCGGTCTTGTCCGTTTCCAGGTAGATCGGATGGGTGGTCAGCGGCTCACGGGTCCCGTCCAGGTAGCAGACAAACTCCATCAACCCCTTTTCCGAATAAAAGGTTTCGGACAAGTATTCCGGCTGTGATGCTGCGGATTCTGCATCCATTTCATCCGGTTGGATCGTTTCCCGCATATCCGTCAAGTTCAGACGTACTCCTTTGTTCAAGTAAGCCAACTCGCGAAGACGGGCTGCAAGAATGGAATAATCATAATGCGTAGTCAACGCGAAGATTTCAGCATCGGGTTTGAAGGTAATGATGGTACCGGTATCCGAGCATTCACCCACCACTTTGACCGAATATTGGGGAACCCCGCGGGAAAACTCCTGTACAAAGACTTTCCCTTCCCGATGAATTTCAGCCTTGAGCCAGACAGACAAGGCATTGACACAAGAAACCCCTACACCATGCAACCCGCCGGACACCTTGTAACTGTCCTTGCTAAATTTACCGCCAGCATGCAAGACCGTCAAAACCACCTCCAAGGCAGAACGGCCTTCCTTTTCGTGAATATCCGTCGGAATACCACGGCCATTATCCGCCACTGTGATCGATTCATCCGGATTGATGGTCACACGAATATCTGAACAATATCCGGCAAGTGCCTCATCAATGGAGTTGTCCACCACTTCATATACCAGGTGGTGCAACCCACGGGCTCCCACATCTCCAATGTACATAGAGGGGCGTTTACGCACAGCCTCCAGCCCCTCAAGGACCTGGATACTGTCTGCTGAATATTGTTGTTCCTTCGTTAAAGTTTCTTGTTCACTCATCATTTATCGTTTTCTAATTGATTACCTAAATCGTGTTTTTTAAAACAGACAAAGATAGAAAAAAATCAGAACTTACAGCACACACCGAGGCCGAAATTTATTCCCGGTTCCACGTATCCGGGAATATGCTGGATGGTTGCGTTGATCAGGTTATCCCCTTTCAAATAAAAAGAGAAGCGGCGGTTATAAACGTACGTCATCCGGGCTTCCAGATCCAGGAAAGAAGGCAGCTCCACGACACCGGATTTTCCCATATCACCCCAAACCGCACTGCAGTACTGGGCATCCACCGAGAAGACAAAGCGTTCCCGCAAATTATAACGCGCATAGGCACGTCCTTCCCAACTGGGAGCCATCATTACCGGATGATACCCGCTATCCGGTCCCTGATAATGGGCATAGCTGACCTCAATCCCTCCGTCAAAATCCCGGGTCTTCCACAAGAAAGATCCCAGCACCTTCAAACGCCTCACCTGTTCCTCAAAGCGAATCGGCTGCATCAGATTGGCCGTGGCAATCATACGGTTTTCAATCTGTCCATAGACGCAGGAAAAATTAAACGTGAAGACATTCCACAACAAGCCCCTCGCCCCCAACTCACCTTGCAAAGGAATGTGGGTAATGGCCACCGGCACCTGCGGTGCCAACCAGGGATTGAAATCCAACATTGAGGAACGGGTATTCAACACATTGTCACCTTCTACACGCCCATACAACCATAATTTGCCTTCAATGGTTTCAAAGTAAGCCGATACATCCGGATAGAAATGAGCCATCGCCAGATCCTGGCCTTCAGGAGCATACATTCCTGATAGGGCAAAACCCGCATCCACCAGCCAACGGCCCCGCTCATAACGGTAACGGGGAATCACCTCCAACAGGCCACAGTCTTCCGCAGACAGTGCATTTGTACTCTCAATATCCAGTAAGATCCGGTGACCACCCTGAAAAGTCATCCCCAATTCCACATTCCCCTCAATCAAATGTTCTGCAACCGGCGCATTCCATCTTGCCAGCGGCACATCCACCCGGTCTTTGGTCTGAATGTAACGCAAATCAACTCCATAATAGAATGAACTCAGATCCGGATTGGTGGAACGCACCTTCACATCCACCGCCATCTTGTCGTACTGGTGCGAAAGGCTGTCCCTCAAGAAGGCATGGTCATCCAACTTCAACCCGGCTGACGGAAGATCCGTATCCGACCCGTAGGAAGCTCCATAATAACTGCGATAGTGGGATCCGTAATCAAATCCCAAGGAAACATCCCCCAGGCCCCAGGCATACCCGATCCGGGCCCCGGTCTGGTTGCTCATGCGGTCCCCATAAGGCTTTTTCTTGCCTTTTGAAAGAGCACCGGACACCGGATCAACCTGCTGGGCGGGAACTTTTCCCCAGAATGAACGATGGTTACCATACAGCACCAACGACCAGTTCTTGCCCAAACGGGGTTGGATATACAGATCCCCTTCCGGCATCCACGGATAGGCCAACGACAAATTGGCGAAGAACTGGGGATAAATCACCTGTCCTTCCTGCTGGTAGGAAGCAAACCGAACCGGAGAGAATTCATACAGATCCCGGTAAGGACGTTCAGCAAATTTGTAGTCAAAACGCAACTTGAAACGGTTCAAGGTATCCGAATAGTCCACCGGAACAGCCGGCTTGGCGGTTGACATCAACTGTCCCTCGTAAGTCCTGCTCACCTGTACCGTCTTGTTCAAATCCTGTTGGGCAAACGCAGTCATTGCTGCCATCATCAGAAAACCGATTCCAAACAATAATTTTTGTTTCATAACCACCTCCTATTATTCATTAACGGGTGCACTGATCGGCAGACGATCCACACGCATTTTCACTTGTTCCAGAATATCATCATGGTCTCCTGCCGGCTGGTATTCCTCCAGAATACTCCGAAAAGTAGCCTCCGCCTGTTCCCATTCTTCCCGCTCGGCAAACGAATCTCCAAGCACAATGAAAGCCTTGGCCAACCAGTAGGTTTGCGGGGTTCCCGTATCAGAAAGAGCATATACCCGCTCCTCTACCAATTCAAAGTTGCCCTCATCATAAGCATCTTGTACCAACAGGTAAGCCGCTTCAGCCCCTTCGGGCAACATGCTGTTCACCGCCAGAGCAGCCAGCTGTTTCTTGGCCTGTTCGCGTTCTCCCAGAGCCAACAAGGACTTCGCCTTAAGGGAATCCGCCTCCCGGCGCAAGTCAACAGCCTCCGTCGGTGCATTCCGAAGCACCTGTTCCGCAAAATGCAAAGCCTTGGCATAATTACCGGAACGGAAATAGGCCCGCATCCGGCCCTCATCCGCCAATGCGAGATTGTTGTCCAGACGGGCAATGCGCGAGAGGGTTTCATAAGCCAGTACCGCTTCTTCGTATTTTTCCAATTTCATACACAGGGCCGCATAGTTGAGGGTTGCCAGTTCTGAAAACGAAGCATCCCCAATCAGCATGACCTGATGGTAAGCATCTGCCGCCGCTTCCAAGGATCCTGCTGCCTTCAGGCATTCCGCCAGATAGAAATAAGCTTGTGAAACCCGAGCCCCTTGGGGATAGTCCTTCAGATACCGGCGCAGGGATGTCATCGCCTCCTGATAATTGCCGGCAAGAAACTGCTGCTCGGCTGCATTGAAGAACATCTGCTCCTTCTCACCTGCCGACTTCAAGGACGACATTCCAATCCGCTCCAGGTAAGCCAGGTACTCTTCAGGCTTGTTGGTCCGCTGGTAAATGCTCTCAATACCGGCCAATGCACTGGACGACTCTTCCGAGAGGGGGTATTGTTCCACCAGCGTACTGAAATACCCCAGTGCTTCCTTGTTCTTGTTCTCATTGGAGGCAATCAGCCCCATTTCCAGCATGGCTTTGGTATAATAGACACTGTCCCGGACCTGTCCCATCAACAGGTTGAAACAGGAACGGGCCTTGTCATTTTTACCGGTCTGCACATAAGTGCGGCCCAATTCATACAATGCCATCGGATAAATCGGTGAATTCGGACTCAAATCCGTGATATCCTTGAGCAATTCGATTTTCTTATCATAATCCGACAACAGCCCGTAAGAGAGGGCTCCCTGGTACCTCGGATAGAGATTGCCCCGGGAGAAGGTCGATCCGGCCACTTGTTCATACAACTCTGCCGCACGTTCATAATCCCTCAACATGAAATAACTGTCGGCCAGACGGGTTTGTGCATCCACGGTAAACACCCGCTTGGAGGGCGCAAAATCCAGGTATTGCTTGTAGTATAGCGCTGCCTTGTCGTATTGTCCCAAAGCAAAATGGTCATACGCCAGGTTATAGACGGCCGCAGGGTACTCCTTCGTCTTGACAAAGAGCGGATCCTGTATGAGCGACAAGTTGATTTCCAGAGACTTGTTGTAATCATCCATGCGGTAGAGCGATTCTGCCAACCAAAAACGCGTCAACTGCTTCAATGCGGCGTTGTACTGTGCATGTTTCAGGGACAGATCAAACGACTCGGAGGCACTGCGGAACGCACCCCGTTCATAAAGCTGAATTCCCCTGAAATAGGCCGCTTTCTGGTAATTGGCACTCATTTCCGGGGTCAGATTCCGGATTTGGGACAAGGATTCCAAAGCCGGACGGTAATCCTTGGCCAACAGGTAGGAGGTTGCAATATAAGCATGGATTTCATCCGAACGGTTGGATGACGGATATTCCTCCAGATAGGCCAGGAACGGAGAAATGTCATTGTTCACATCGAACATCAGTTTGGCATACTGGAAGAAAGCATCTTCCCGCAGAGCCCGGTCAAAATTCGAATCGGCTGCCGTACGGAAAGCATCGATTGCACTGTGCTTGTTCTTCAACTGGAGATAAGAATTACCCAAGTAGTATCCGGCGCTTTGTCCAATGGAATCCTTGGTGCCGACGACCTTGGTGAACGAATCAGCCGCAGCATGATACCCACCCAATGAGAAGGACAGGATACCGGCATAATAATTGTCCCGACGGGACATTTTTCCACCTGATTCTTCATACAAGGACAGATAATGCTTCGCCTGTTTGGCATCCTGCAACTCATAATAGGCTTCTGAAATGATCCGGGCCAGACGGGGCTGATAATCTTCCCCCACCACTTCATACAAGGCAGGCCCCTGCTCCACTACAAAATCATAATCTTTCATCATGAGTTTGGATTCAACCAGAAAATACCGGGACATGATGCCGAAACGCGCATGGTGCTGCAGTTTTTCAAACAGCGGAACCGCCTGTGCGAAATTGCGTTCCACATAATGGACATAAGCCAGGTAATAGGTCGAAGGTTGGGTAAACTCGTTCTGGTCAAAAGTCAGAATCTTCTCAAATCCGGCCTCACTACGGTCATAGTTTCCGAT
>CALCYB010000111.1 GCA_937906485.1 uncultured Rikenellaceae bacterium | reverse complement strand
TGGGGATACAATGCTGTTTTATTTTCAATCGTTCGAAAAGTTTTTCCGCATTGATAGCAAACAGCAGTTTTACCAAAAACAATGCTGTTACCATACATAATCGGGTAATCTTCTTCATCTGCAACAGGAATATTTCCGATAATTTCAAATTCACCGTAAAATAATGAATTATCTGTTATTATGGTTGAAGGTAAAGAGCAAAGCATACTCAATTCGGAAACTGAAACATCAGGTCGATCTGTTACTATATGATATACACTGCACACAACAGGTGTACTCATAAGAATATCCCAGAAGGGTTCCTTCTTTTTCCGCAAGTGCTTCGTTGGCCTCCAAAGCGGTAGCAGTCACTTTGGTTTTACCGGCAACGCCGCTCAAGGGTGATACTGACAACCATGCATTTGCATTGGCAAGTTGCCAATCGGCGGTTTTGTCAAATTCAAGTTCGGCTTTAGCACCTTTTTCATAGCTGAGCAGGAAAGTGGTTCCGGACGCAACTACGGTAGAGTCACCAGGACCCGGTTCCGGTTCAGGTTCAGGTGTGTCTGTGGATTCGCAAGCAACCATGCCTGCCAAGAGCGCAAAGGAGAGCGCACTGTACAAGAAATACTTGAATTTTTTCATAAAATTTTAATTAAAGGGTTTTTTATTAATAATTATTCTTTCCAGTTTCCAGGAATTGGATAAATCCATCAATATCAAGGTCATATCCTCTGGGTTCTGCCAGCAGT
This sequence comes from uncultured Rikenellaceae bacterium, assembly GCA_937906485.1. Lineage (GTDB taxonomy): Bacteria > Bacteroidota > Bacteroidia > Bacteroidales > UBA932 > JAGCJX01. Next base: position 2,704 of record CALCYB010000111.1, on the reverse strand, counting down.
CTGCCGTCCTTTCCTTCCAGGATATAGCAGGGCTGTGCATTCACACCATATTTGCTGAATGCAATGTGCGAGTTGATTTTACCCAGCGTAGACAAGGTCTTGCCTCCGACTTCGATCCAATCTGCTTCATCCACCTTCATCTTGTCGTCACAATACAAGGCAACCACCACATAATCGTTGCGCAGGATTTCCAACACGCGAGGGTCAGACCATACACGCATCTCCATTTCACGGCAGTTCACACAAGCATGACCGGTAAAGTCAATGAACAACGGCTTGTTGACTTTTTCTGCATAGGCTTTGGCCTGTTCCAGGTCAAAGAAACCGTTCAAACCATGTGCCAGATGGAGTTTGTCGGCATATTTCACTTTGGTTACATCGTAATCTTCCATTTCATAGAATGTACGGTTATCGTAGAACCAACCTTTGTCCTGCATCGGCGGCAAATAACCGGAGAGCCATTTCAAGGGAGATCCGAGAATACCGAAAATCAGGCAGATATCGAACACGAGCACCACCAGGGTAAAGCCGATACGGCCAGGGCCCCATTTTGCCCAGGTTGCATTCTTGAACTTCAGGATTCCGACCATGTAGAGGAACAGCAAAGTACACAATACAATCCAGATGGCCAGGTACAGGTCACGCGGCAGGATGTTCCAGTGATAAGCCTGATCGGCCATGGACAGGAATTTGAATGCCAGCGCAACTTCAACAAAACCGAGAATGATCTTCACACAACCCAACCAGCCACCGCTCTTCGGCAAGTGGTTCAACCATGACGGGAACAAAGCCAGCAACGTAAACGGAAGGGCAAAAGCTACGGAGAAGAAGAACATCGTAATGATCGGGGTCCAGAACTCGCCGGAGATGGATTTGATCACCACAGTACCCACAATCGGACCGGTGCAGGAGAAGGATACCAGTACCAGGGTCAAGGCCATGAAGAAGATACCGCCCACACCTTTGGTATCGGCACGGCTGTCGGTCTTGGTCGTCAGGGATCCCGGCATAGTGATTTCGAACAGACCGAAGAAAGATGCCGCAAACACCATAAATACAATGAAGAAGATGATGTTCGGCAACCAGTTTGTCGCCAACCAGTTGAAAATGTCTGCAGTCACTGCATCACCACCGAAGATGCGGGTAATCAGGATCAAGGCTGCAATCGGCAGGGTGTAGAGCAACACGATAAAAATACCGTAGAGGGCAGCCCGCATTCTTCCGGTACGCTTGTTTTCAGAACCTTTCATAAAGAAAGACACCGTCATCGGTACCATCGGGAAAATACAAGGCGTCAACAAGGCAACCAATCCCCAGATGATGGCCTCCAGAATCATGGCCCACAGGTTGCCGGTGGATTTTACGGTAGCCGCTCTGACTTGAGTTTCTTCCGGAAGCGACAGGAAGATTTCGTCGTCTGCCAAAGGAGAACAGTTGGTTTCATCACAAGTCATCCATTCCATGAACACGCGCAAATCCGCTTTCTTTCCCAACAGTTTGAACTCTTGCTTGAAAACCACGCTGTCTTCGAAATAGCCGACATCCATCATGAAGATATCGTCGTAGTACTTGTGCACATTTCCGATCACTTGCATCGGACCGATTTTCTCGGCAGTGGCTTTCTTTCCTTGGTTCAGGATTTCAAACTCCACAATGGTAGCAGGAGGACCAGTCAACGTACGGAGCGTGTCGTACACGTGCCAGCTGGAATCCAGCACAGCGGTAATCGTCACTTCGTAACGGTCTGCCTCAAGTTGACGGACCTGACTTTTCCAATGGGCATGCCGTTCTTGGGCAGAAAGGGTTCCCGCCATCAAAAACAACGCAAAGAAAAGGTTCAAAAATAATTTTTTCATTGTTTTGGGTTAACTTTATTGTTTTGTATTCTTAACTTTCAGGAAACGCAAGGATTTGGTAATCAATCGGGAGAGAGGTTTCTTATCATCCCTTCCCTTCAGATTCAGGAAAATGCCGAATTTCTTGAGGATGGGTATCTTGAATGTTTCCACAAACTCGATCAAAGTACCGTCCGGATCCTCAATATAAGTAAAGTGTCCTCCGGCATCCCCCATTCCAAAATCTGCCCCACTATCACAAACAAAGGGATGACCCAAGGCTTCACAATCAGCTTTGACAGCGACCATATTCCGGACATCAAAACACAAATGGATGTAACCGGGATCGCCCCATAGACGATTGGCATAGAGTTTCTTGGGCTGTGCATCCAGGCACTGCAACAACTCGATGTATCCGGTACCCATCACTTCACACAAAGGTCCCTGCATCGGTTTGGAACGCCCCAGAAGCACGCGTCTGAATCTCCGGTCACCACCGGGAACTCCTTTCAAGTCATCAAACACACCTGTTTCATCGGAAAGCACCGTATCAAAGTCCATCAACTTCCCATAAAACCGGATGGAACGGTCCATATCCGATACGCCAAGGATGGCCCCGTTTCCTCCCCCGGTCAGCTTCTTCTCGGGAACAAACACATAATCGTCTTCCACCACCTCAAAAATATTGTTCCACGGATCCTTCAAAAAGAAGTGCCATTTTCCTACGGGCGATTTGGCGGGTTCGGTCAGCAGACATACGTTCTTTTTGCGGAACGCATCATAGGCTTGTTGCACATCCGGACATTTCACCTTGCACACCAGGATACCATAATCCCCCAACTGTGCCTCATCCTTCAGGTAATTCAACT